>NZ_JAUBPB010000027.1:0-77879 GCF_036700545.1 Microcoleus sp. SVA1B4 | reverse complement strand
CCGTCCAAAAAAGACGGGCGGGACGCCCATCCCACAATAACAATTAAAATTGTAAGTTATTTAATTCGCGATCCTTAGTTAGTAGTCCTCACTCATCAGTCCTATCAAATACGGTGACTCGGAATTTACCCTGCAAGCTAGAGTCCCGCTCGTGAGTTCTCATCGAGAGCAGGACGCTCGCACGATCGGCATCATTCGGATGTTAGCCTATTTGATATTAGTGATTCAAAACCCATACCAATTACCCATTAGGAATTCGCAATTTGCACTTTTCACATAAATTTGGTATTATCCCAAAATTCCCCGCCCGTTTTGGGCAAATTCATCAACTGTTTGCTGGGATAATTCGTGAACTGCGATCGCCTGCAACACATCAAAAGGCAATGTTAAATGATGGGCGCCAGCTAACAAAGTCTTCACCGCTTCTTCCGGCGATTTAATGCTAGCTGCCAAAATCTCAGTATTACTTCTGTGCAACACATTTGCCATATCCCGCACTAAGGCAAAACCGTCTCCCAACAATCTGGTGGCGCGATTCACGTAGGCGATCGCATATTTAGCCCCCGCTTCTGCTGAGACAACTGCTTGTGATGCGCTGTATATCGCCGTCACCGCGCAAGGAATGGACGGTGACAAATGCGCGACTGCTTGAAAACCAGCCGCCGTTGCTGGAACTTTCAAAACTGTTTGCTGTCCAATTAATTCAAAAGCCGCTTTTCCTTCTGCTACCATGCCATCAACATCAGATGCCATTAGCTGATAATACACTTCCCCTGGAATCAGTTGTGCCAGTTGTTTAAGGGTTTGCTCAGGAGATAACTCGCTTTTTGCCAAAAGTGTCGGATTAGTAGTAATTCCCGCTATCCATCCGAACTTGCTCGCCCGTGCGGCTTCCGCTACAATTGCAGTATCAACATAAATTGCCATCGGCTCTACACCTTCAGTTTGTTAATAATTTCCAGACACTTGCTTGCAGATTGAGATAAATTCGAGCAAAATTAATTGTTAAGCTTTAACAATATCAGAATCTCGGAAATATTACTGTTAAGTAAATATAACAATTCAGTGATGTGCATCATCAGTAGTAGTGCGTGAGTTGTGAATTTAACAGGACTTAGGCTCAGAAACTCCGTTTCTTACAAAAAATTCGTTGAGGACGACCTATCTGTGAAAAAATCGGCTTTCTGAGGAAAATTGGCTAAGTGCTATTTAAGATAGCTAACAACTGAAATCACAACTTTTAAGTCAGTTGGTAACTGCGATTGTCGGGTACGGAAAACTTGACTCGCCAAATCCCGGATACAAATAAATTACATTTGTATTAAGGGTTATGTATGCAATAACTCCAGGAGGTGACTCAGAAAATGACCGAAGAAAAAAATCAGCAGCCACAAGTCAGCCTTGAGACATCTTCTGAACAACCTCAGTTGGAAACGTCAGCAGAAACCGCTGAAGAATTGTCGATAAATGTTAATTCTGAAACTCTGTCTCAATTGGTTGAAAATAACGCCGAAGACCGCTTGAAGGCTCTAGGCCGCTTAATGATGGTGAGCCTAACTTGGTCGCTGGCGGGGCTTTCCAAACGCGAGTAAGTTATGGAACACTACCGCAACGGGCCAGCTATGATTTGTGAGTTTTGTTGTAAGTTTTGTTTAACTCAAAACTTACAACTCCCGGACTTAGGAATGAGAATTAAATAACTTCCACTCTTGAAAGTGGGATGGGCCTAAGAGCCCGTCCAAAAAAGACGGGCGGGACGCCCATCCCACAATAACAATTAAAATTGTAAGTTATTTAATTCGCGATCCTTACCTGATGTCCAGTTAGTTGTAAGAAAATCCGTTTTTAGTGAAGACTTTAGTCCTTGTTTTAAGGACTAAAATCTTCAACATATCACTCATATCATGTCCGCTCGATTAACCATAATATCCTGGTCTGGGCGGGTTTTGGAGATTGTCCTTTGTTGGCAGGTATTGTTGGCTCACGGGCCCCTACAAAAATCACGGTCGCTCGACTGGACATGATATCATAACTTTTCTTGAATTCCTTCAAACGGCCCCAAAAAAGTCGGTTCGGGACGGGTAACGCGCACTTCCCAAAGCGCTTTGATGACTGCCAAAAATTCGCGGAAAGTGTAGCGAATCATGCCCTTTTGGCGAAATTTGCCCCAATCCGGCGTTCCTAAGCCGATCGCCTTTATGCCCAACCGGCGGCAGGTATAAACAGCGCGGGCTAAGTGAAAGTTTTGGGTAACTAAAACAGCCTGCGTTATGCCAAAAATCTCTTTCGCCCGGTAGCAACTTTCATAGGTGCTAAATCCGGCATAATCGAGAACGATATTATTAATCGGTACGCCCTGGGCTTCGGCGTAGTCCTGCATTGCTTGGACTTCGTTGTAATCGACGGTGCTATTGTCTCCTGTCATCAAAAGTTTGTCCACTCGCCCCGCTTTGTACAAATCGACGGCTGCTTGCACTCGATCGGCTAACATGGGGCTTGGAGTGCCGTCTTCCCAAAGTCCGGCACCAAAAACGATAGCAATGGGTTCTGCAGGCACGTTAGCTATATCGCTGTGGCGGTAGTTGCGGGTAACAAATCGGACGTAGTAGTTGAGCGCTAGGGGTGTGAGCACTGAGGTTAATATTAACAGCCCGATGGCAAAGCGCCATTGAAATATAAAGGATTTAGGCAACATAAATTCAAGTTAACTTCCTATATAATTACACGAACAGGCCGCTTCGCGGGTCTAATAATTGTCTTGTTCCCGAATTTACATTATATTATATTGACAAAAATATGATTCAACACCAGCCAAACTTTGAATTGCTGGAATCACTTTTATGGGAACCCAAAAACGGCTATTTTTTGCTAGACAGACATCTTCAAAGATTAGAGCGATCGGCTTATTATTTTAATTTTCCCCTATCGCTAACAGAAACAAGCAAAGCTTTACAAGCATTAAGTATGACTTGCGGGTCAGTCAAACAAAAAATACGGTTAACAATATCTTGTGACGGAAACATAACATTACAAGCTCAGACACTAGATAGCGGTATCTTAAAAATCGGTGCATCTGTGGGAATTGCCCGCCAACAGATCGATTCTCAAAACCCATTTCTTTACCACAAGACAACTTACCGATTGCCTTATACAATGGCTTTGGAGTCGCAGCCCCAATATCAGGATGTCTTTCTGTGGAATCAAGATGGAGTTATCACCGAATCCACGATCGCCAATATCGCGATCGATACACCCGCAGGTCTAATCACACCTCCCCTCAAGTGCGGTTTATTACCGGGGACGTTTCGTTCTCAACTTTTAGAGGAGGGAAAAATCAGAGAAGAATTAATTACCTTAGATGATTTGCACAGAACCCAAACTCTATTTCTCATTAACTCCGTTAGGGGTTGGATACGCCTCAAAAAAGAGGAAAACCGAGATATTTGGAAAGTTGTAAATAATGGCTGAGATAACGCTTTAAATCGATTTTAGGAGGGTGCGAACTGTGCACTTTACTACAGAATTGACATTTTGCGTAAGTCCTGAAAGTGTTAACCCTAGTGCAATCTATAATGAAACAAATACAACCTTGGCATTGGCGAAAGCTTCCCCTAAATCAGCGCAGCGGATCGGAGATTTTTCAAACTTTATTTCTCGGTAAAACCGCCGAAAGTGCAGGCTCAATATCGGAGTGTTTCCCCCGCGATATGGCTGTTCTGCTAGAAAGTCCAGTTACATCTTCTACTAACTTGGCACGATATTCTATTTGTGCAGGTTCTCCCCGGATAATTGACGGTCAATCTCAGCTATGGACACCGCCAGTCGGGGAAATTTTACCTTTTTTACGCGGTCTTTTGGACTCTCAAAAGCCAAAATTAGCAGTGAATGTACCGCCGGAAATTCCTTTTACGGGGGGTTGGTTGGGATGGCTAGGTTATGATTTAGCATGGGAAATCGAACACCTGCCCCAACTCAATACCGATCCGCTTCCTTTCCCGGTTAGCTGTTGGTACGAACCAGAATCTTTTGCAGTTTTAGACAGTCAAACGCAAATTCTCTGGTTGGCTGCGAGTCAACCTTCTCACCTCGATGTTATGCAGCATCAATTAGAGCAAACCAAGCCAGAAATAATCGAGAATAATTTACCGGAAAATTATCAACAAAATTCCGCTACTCCTATTTTCCAATTATCTCAGAGTGAGTATAAAGAAATAGTGCGAAAAGCTCAGAAGTATATTCAGGCGGGCGATATTTTTCAGGCTAATTTATCTTTGCGGTTTGAAGCCCGTACAGATTGCAGTAGTTGGTCAATTTACCGCGCTTTGCAACAGATCAATCCTTCGCCTTTTGCAAGTTATTGGCAAACTCCGTGGGGGGCGATAGTTAGTTGTTCGCCGGAAAGACTGGTTCAATTATTAGGGAAAAAAGTGGATACTAGACCGATCGCGGGAACGAGACCGCGAGGTTTAACCTCCATTCAAGATGAGCAGTTAGCACAGGAATTAATAGAGAATATCAAAGAAAGAGCCGAACATATTATGTTAGTTGACTTAGAACGCAACGATATCGGGAGGGTGTGTGAATGGGGTTCGGTAAAAGTTAACGAATTTCTGACGATTGAACGCTACAGTCATGTGATGCACCTCGTCAGTAATGTTATCGGTACATTAAGAGAAGATTGCGACGCGATCGACTTAATTCGAGGGGTATTTCCGGGCGGTACGATTACAGGTTGTCCGAAAGTGCGCTGTCTGGAAATTATCGAAGAATTGGAACCTGTGAAGCGCAATTTATTTTACGGTTCTTGCGGTTATTTGGACTGGCGCGGCAACCTGGATTTAAATATTTTAATTCGCACCCTTTTATATGCACCAAAAAGTGACGGTACGACAGGGGGAGTTGTTTGGGGACAAGTGGGTGCGGGGATTGTTGCTGATAGCGATCCAGAAAGGGAATGGCAAGAGTCGCTGCATAAAGCTCAAGCTCAAGTTAATGCTTTGAAATTAGCGGAAATATTTGATTAAATGCGTGTTATATCATGTCCGATCGATTAACCATAATATCCCGGTCGGGGCGGGTTTTTGAGATGGTCAATTATTGGCAGGTATTGTTGGTGAACCCGCCCCTACAAAAATTGCGGTCGCTCGACCGGACATGATATTATATCAATCGACTTGTTAAGATTATTGAAATTTTAGAGCGCTGATTTACTTTTGATCTAAAACTGATTAAAGTCGAGGGAAAAGAAAAGATTTATTGTAGTATTAATGTTAGGGAACTGTTGGTATAGTGTTGCCTGATAGTTTTTTTAGCGATCGCACTGTGAGTCATATCAATTCCGGCAGTCAGGCCGGAATGATATCAAATCCGCGCTTCTAAGTCGGGCTTAAAGTCGAATCAAGCTGCCAACAAATAATTCGCGCAATTTTCATTTTTTTACTCACAGTCACCAGTCAACAGTCAATAGTCATTAGTCATTAGTCATATCAAATCCGTTAGCATCAGAATTATTCATCTCTCTGTTCTCTTCCTCTGCGTTCTCTGCGTTCTCTGCGGTTTAATCATTCCAATGCAACCGGAATTGATATCATTAGTCATTAGTCATTAGTTAACAGTTAACAGTCAACAGTCCTATGTCTATTGATTGTCCGAACCTACTGCCTCAGAAATAGAACTAAATCCGCGTTTTTCTAACTTTTGCAACAAACCTTGGAGAATCCGACGCACCATCCAAGGCCCTTCGTAAACCCAACCGGTGTAAACTTGAATTAAACTGGCACCGGCGGCTATTTTTTCCCAAGCATCTTCGGCGGTGAAAATGCCGCCAACTCCAATTATGGGCAATTCGCCTTTTGTATATTGCCAGATAAATCGGATTACTTCTGTCGATCGCTCCCGCACAGGAAGCCCGCTAATTCCCCCGGCTTCTTCGGCGATTGGTTTGCCTGTTTCTGGCAATATTTGTGTTTTCAATCCGTCGCGGCGGATGGTGGTATTGGTGGCGATAATTCCTGCTAATTGGTAGGTTTTTGCTAAGTCGAGGATAGATACGAGATCCTCCGACTCCAAATCCGGCGCAATCTTGACTAAAATGGGCTTGATTCCCCGATTTTCTTGTTGCAACATTTCCAAAATTGTGGTAAGCCCAGCAGCATCTTGGAGCGATCGCAATCCAGGCGTATTCGGAGAGGAAACGTTGACTACAAAATAGTCGCCCCAATCTTTCAGCAGCTTAAAACTCTCCAAATAGTCGGCTGCTGCCTGCTCTAACGGTGTTACCTTAGATTTACCGAGATTGATGCCCAAGGGGAACGGAGACTGAGGCATGGGGCCCTGGGCATCGAGTGGGGACTTTTTCTGTGCTGCCTGAAACCGGGCTGCCATTGCCCCGGCTCCTTGATTGTTAAATCCCATGCGGTTGAGGGCTGCACTGTCCTCCGTCAAGCGAAACAAGCGAGGTTGGGGGTTTCCCGGCTGTGGTTGACAAGTGACAGTGCCAAGTTCGGCAAAGCCAAAGCCAAAATTTGCCCAAATATCGGCAGCTACGCCGTTTTTATCAAATCCGGCGGCCAAGCCGACAGGATTGTTAAAGCTCAGTCCCCACAAAGATTGTTCGAGGCGAGAATCTTGGACTCCCAAAGATTTCTGCAATCGAGAGAGCATTTGGCTGGTTGCTGGGTTTGACTGGGTTCTGGCTGCGAGTTCAAGAACTTGGAGAGTGCGGTTGTGCAGCCACTCGGCATCGGTTTTCAATACGGAAAACAACAGCGGGCGTACACTTGATTGATAAATATCCAATGATTTGTACTGGGGCAATTTACAAATTAGAAAGGAGAAGGAAAATAAAAATATTCACGAGCAGACAGTGAAGGTGAGGTTGTTACTTCAACTTCGATCGACTTTATCCAATGTTTGAGACTGAAGGATAAGTGAGACGATTATATTATAAGTTGACTCTTTGGCATTTTAATTTTTTGAATCTTTAAGTTAGTAATTTTAAATTAGACAAGGTGCGGGGAAGCTTGGAAATGGGGCAGCAGCAAAGACCAAAGGATTTAGACGAACAAATCGCGACCCTAGAGCGCGTTCTCCAGACTCTCCGAGAAGAGGAGAATGTGGAAGTGCTACTTTCGACCACACTCGGTTACTTGCAAGCGGAATTTGACTGGGGTTTGATTTGGATCGGGTTGTACGATCGACAGGCCCACAGATTGTTCGGGAAAGGCGGCATAACTCCTAACGGCGACCAGTCTTTTCTCAAACAGCGGTTTGCCCTCAGCCCAGGGGATTTGCTGGAACAAGTGGTGATTCAGCTCCGGCCGGTGGGAGTCCCGGATTTGCGATCGGAAAACCGAGCCGGAGAATGGCGCAAAGCAGCTCAAACTTTCAATATTCAAGGCACGACTCTGTTTCCGCTGCGCTACAAAGACCGCTGCTACGGCGTGATTTTGCTCGGAACTGAGGTATGGGGAGCGTCGCCCAAGTCGGGGGAAAAAACCCAGTTGGCGATCGTATTTGGAGCGCTGGCAACTGCTCTTTACCAAATAGAAAAAGACTGGCAGCGACAACAAGTTAAACACCCAGATGAGTCTCTTTTAGCGCTGATTTCGCAGTTGGGGGAATTGCGATCGCTCGACCAATACTTGCAAGCAGTTGTCGAACAAACTCATGAATTTATCGAGCCGACGCGCACCAATGTTTATTGGTTCGAGCGAGAGCGGCGCTATTTTTGGCGCCGAGTCAGCAACCGCGAAGTTGCTCCGGGTTTGAGCGGGCCGGGCCGAGCGGCTTCGGGCATCACCGTCCAAGACTTGGGCGAATTTTATCAGGCTTTGGGCAGGGAAGAAATGGTTTGGATCGGTGAATCTCAAAGTTCTCTGAAAACTGAGCTGACGGGGCGGTTGATGCAGCAAATCCGCGCTCGCTCTCTGTTGGCTGCGCCGATTGTTTCGGAAGGGGAATTGTTGGGATTTTTGGCAGTCGAAGCCGGCGAGCCCCGGATTTGGCAAGACAATGAAAAGCATTATCTGCGGGGAGTGGCGCAGTTAGTGGCTCTGACGGCTCCTGTGTCGGAGATGGAGGAGAAAATTCAGCAAATTGAGATCGATCGAGATTTAACTGCGGGAATAGCTCACGCCATCTACAGCGATGCTGACTGGGAGGCGACTTTGAAAAATACCGCCGAACAGTTGTGCGATCGGCTCAAATGCGAATACTTTTTGCTGCTGCTGTACGGCGAAGAACAAAATCGCTTTGAAATTGTCTGCCAAAATCTGCCCCGCAACCGCAGGGCAGTGCCGTCGCCGCTCAACGCCCTGGATGTGGCTGACGTGGGGCTGTTGCAAGCAAGTGCACCTCTAGCTATTGAAAATTGGGAGGAAGATGGGCGGTTGGGCGCTTGGCGGGATGTGTTGGGGGAAGCTGGGGTGCGATCGCTTTTGGCATCGAGCACTCGGGCGAAAAAGTCCGAGGGAGAAAACCCCAATCTCAAATCGAAAATCGCCAATCGCAAATCGATCGAGGGTTTGCTGGTTGTCGGGCACAGTGCAACTCGCACTTGGAGGCGATCGGAGCAAGAATTAGTTCGGCTAGTGGGCGAACAACTCGGATTGATCCTGCACTCGTGGCAGCAGAGTTCGGCAATCGACAAATATCAGCAATTTGAGCGATCGCTCAAATCGGGTTTGGCGGTTTTGCACCATTCTCCTGATGAGCAATCTGAGCAAGAGATATCTGCTGCTTCACCGCCGATGTTCCCAGAGTTGCCGTTACAAAAGCTCGATCGTAACTTTGCTCAACACGTTTCCCAGACAATTTCCTGTCCTTTAGTAGCCGTAATTACTTGGAATCCCGGTGATGAGGAAGGTTCGATCGTGGCGACGGTAGCTGCCAATCCTGTATTTGCCCTCAATCCCGAGGCGGAGATTCCTGTCAAAACAGATGCTTTGATCCAACAAACCCTGGCTGCTAACTGCGTGGTGCAACAGAGCACGAGCCAACTGCCACTGGCGACAAAGCGGTGGCTCCGCAGTCCGGGAATTGGCGAGATTATGACGGTGGCGCTGCGGACGGCCCCAGAACACGCTCCGGTGGGCATTGTGGTGGCTGCGGACGCTCCGGGCCGCCAGTGGTCGGAGTTGTCGGTGAGTTTACTCAGCTCGATGGCGTCTCAGTTGGCTTGGTGGCGCAGGTATTTGGCGGTGCAATCGGCCCAGGAGTCGCAGCGATTGGATCTGGAGTTGCTCAACTGGTACAAACAGCGCCGTTTTGAGGAGTTTTACCGCACGGTGGGAGCGGGGGTGAAGGAGTTGGGGGAGTTGAGTCAGTCGATTTTGCAGTCGGCGAAGGAGCAAAAGGATGCTCTGAAAATTTTGCGCTACCAACAGGTTTTGCGGCAAATTGGCAATGCTTTGGGGTCAACTCATTTGCTGCTAAAACAGGAACATTGGCGGCTGCAATTCGCACAAGATGCGGTGCCTGTGAGCGCTTGGCTGAGGCGATCGCTCGATCGAACGGCCCCCCTGGTCAAACACTCGAAAGTCTTGCTGGATGTGCACAGAGAAGCTGCTGTGTCTATGCCGGCCGGTCAGACTTTGAGCGTTCGCGGGGACAGCATCAAGCTGGATTTGATTCTGTGCGAATTGCTGGCGACGGCTTGCAGGCGCTCTGCTGTTGGTGCCAAGATTGAGATTCGCTCTGAGTTGTTGGGGGAAGATTTGTTAGAATTGTCTGTGATCGATAGCGGCGCGTGCGATCGACAGTTAATTGCTGCCTTCAACGGCGGCTCCGAACCCGATATATTAGCGGTTTCTAATTCCCATAGGTCGATCGTGCAAAATCTCTTAATTTGTCAGCGAGCGGTACGCTTAATGGGGGGAAACTTTTCTATAGAAATGTTAGAAAACAATTTAATTGTGGCTCGTTTAGTGTTGCCCCTAGCCACTTCTTAATCTGGTAAAATTTTGTAAAAGTTCCAAGCTGCGATCGAGGATTGTAGGGGCGGGTTTCACCAACAATAATTGCCTAAAACCCATAATTTTATAAACCCGCCCCCACCCAACAGTAAACCGCCATCTACCTCTTTCAAAATACAAGGGACGGGTTTAGCTACGCTCTATATTGTTACTGATATCTTGCGCCATACTTAGGAACGAACGGGCCACAGAGCCCGTTCCACAATACATCAATTTTCTTGGGGGTGGGCCCCAGAACCCGCCCCTGAAAGACTTTCAGAATTCGGGAAAAACCTTTGAGTAATCCAAGCAGTTACAATATGAGAAAGCAATCCCATCGGCCCAGCAAAAAAACACAAAGCCAAAGAATGAACCGTCCAAACTCCTGTCCGCTGTCCTTCCCAATAAATCCAGCGCCCGACAAACAAATCCATCACTAAAAAATGTATCCATCCCGTAGCAGCCGCCGTTTCCTCCCCCAGAAACTTAGCAATATCTGCTAACTTAGGATTCGACAAAGCAGCCGCATTTTCCGCCGTCAGACTGCTACCAAACAAATATATGTACAAAACGGCGAGCATCGCAAACGGAATAAAGGAATTCATCACTTTTCGGGTAATTCCCCAGTTGGGTAATAAAATCATAATTGCCCAGAAAGGCACAACGAACAGATTACCGGCATTAAAAATTAGTTCTGGTGTCATAGTTGGCTCTTGGCTCCTGCGAAGGCAATGCAATTAACGATGTTAAGATTACTTTACACAATTTTTGCGGAAATTTCTCAAAACCCGAAAAAAATCTCATTCACAAATGAAATAGAATTGCTATACTGATCTAAAATTTCAAATCTCCCATCTAAAATCGATTAAGGCAGCACAGCCCATGACAAATTATAATAAGTTTCCCGATTGGTGCAAGCAAAAAGAAAATATCTCGCCCGACGCCAAACATACCGTAGACATACTGTTGCAAATATCAGACACCGCCGAGTGCGATCGAGCTAACGAACTGCTTTCTAATACAAAAGAACTTAACCTCAAAAATCTTCAAATTACCGATATCAGCCCCCTCTCATCTTTCACTCAACTTACTAATCTCATCCTAGGCAGTAATCAAATATCTGACCTCGATACCCTGCAATCTTTAACTAACCTGAAAACTCTGGTTATAGATGTCAATCAAATATCAGATATCAGTTCGCTTTCATCTCTAATAAATCTGACTATACTCGTTCTCGATACCAATCAAATCTCAGACATCAGTCCCCTAGCAGGTCTAACTAATCTTACCGCACTTGTCTTGTTTGACAACAAAATTTCCGACATCACTCCGGTGAAAAATTTAACTAACTTAAATGCGCTGATTCTCTACAACAATCAAATTTCCGATCTCGCTCCTCTGGCAAATTTAACTGAACTCCAGACACTCTACCTTTACAATAATAAAATATCAGATATCACGCCGCTGGCTTCCTTGAAAAATCTGACTACGCTGTTTCTGTTCGGAAATGAAATATCTGACATTACTCCGTTGAAATCTTTAACTAATTTAAATAAATTGGTTTTATTCCAAAATCAAATATCAGATATTAGTCCTTTGACATCGCTGACTAATTTAATTGAACTCAACCTCGGTAACAATCAAATATCAGACATCAGTCCGCTGAAATCGTTAACTAATTTGACTGAACTTTATTTGTTCAACAATCCGATTTCGGATAGCAGCGCGCTACAAGCTTTAAATAATTTATTTTTACTAGACTTGTACAACAATCAAATCTCTGATATCAGTTCCCTGCAATCTTTGCAAAAGTTGACTACGCTGGACTTGCGCGGCAATCCCATTGTTAATAAAATTTGCCCTGTCAATCCTGAATCTATCTGTCGGTTTTAATTAATTATTAAGACCGAGGCAAGATGGCAGTTTATAGAGTATAATGTTTAACGTCAATATCAGGAGAAAGTGATGAGCGGACACGATGCTTTGATGTTAGGATTGCTGCTGTTGCCAGGTTTGGCTTTGTCGATCGCAATTATGGGCGCTTTTGCCGCTGGTGGATAATCAGTTTTGGCAGCAGGCAGATTTTGTAAAAAGTAGTTTTTTCCTCGTTTTCCTCGTTCCCAGGAAGAGCCTGGGAACGCATTTCACTCTTGCTCAGCCTCCTGTTTTTTTGCCAGCGAGGCAGAGCCTCTGGATCTCGGTTCCCAGCCAGAGGCAGGGAACCAGTTAATCCGTTGCCGAACTTCCTTCTTCCTGACATCCGTTACATCTGACATCTTGCACCATTCTCAAGAACAGGCTTTTCGGCCTGTTCCACAAGAGATAAATTTTTTTGTGGAACAGGCCGAAAAGCCTGTTCATAAAAGGTTTATTGACAATGGTGCAAGATGTGAGTTACATCCGTTACATCCCGTACATTGCTCGTTGCCGAACTTCCTTCGCTTACAAAAATTGTGCTGTCACATCGGAATTTACCAAAGTATTCGCGCACAAAATACCCGATGCTGCGACAGCGGGGACGCCAATTCCGGGCATGGTGCTGTCTCCCACGCGATACAAGCCTTTGACTGGTGTTTGCGGGCCGGGAAATGTGCCTTTTCCGGCGGCAATTGCAGGCCCGTAAGTTCCTTGATATCGGCGCAAAAATCGGGCGTGGGTTAGCGGTGTGCCGATCGACTCTACGACTATTCGCGATCGCAAATCCGGTATAATTTTTTCTAAAGCTTGAAACAGAGATTGCGATCGCTCTTGCTTTTTCTGCTGATACAATTCGCCATATTCCCAACCTTCGTAAGGTTCCAATGTATAAGCGTGAACGGCGTGATGTCCGGGCGGCGCGAGATTTTCATCCCACACTGTAGGAATCGAAATCATGCAAGTATTTCCGGGTACTGTAATGTCAATCTTGCTGTCGTGAACGACGACGTGGTGGCCGGTCAAACCTTCGAGTCCTTCGGCTTTAATTCCTAAATGCAGGTGCATGAAACTGTCTACTGCTGGCATCGACAAAGCGTTTTTTCGGTAGCTTTTCGGCAAATCTTCAGGCCGCAGTAATTTTGTATAAGTATCCCAGATTGTGGCATTGGAAATGACAATTGGGGCGCGGATAATTTCGCCATTTTTCAAGCGAACGCCAGTGGTTTTGCCGGATTCAACTAATATTTGCTCGACGGGAGCTCCCAGGCGCAATTTTCCTCCCCAGCGCTGCAAGCCTCTGACTAAAGCATCGACGATCGCACCGCTGCCACCTACAGGATATTCGATCGCACAGCGCGATCGTTCGCCAATCATAAAAGCTATTTCCGGCGCGACAGTTCCGTGCGCTTTCAAACCAGACAGCAAAAAGCACTCCAAATCGATCAAACGCCGCACCCAAGGGTCACGCACGTCCCGATCCATCAAGGAACCTGCTGAACCCGCGATCGCACCTACTAGCGGCAACAGCTTCAGCAAAGCAGGCGAGTACCGAGACAGCAAAACAGGTATCAACTGCCAGTCGGATCTCAGCGCTAAAGCCGGAATTCCACGCAAAGCTTCATACAAAACTAATAAATTTTGTTGAAATTGCTGTAATTCTACAGCACCTTGCGGTGCGAATTTAGCTACAGCATCTAAGTAACTTCTCGCATCAGCATAAATCGGTAAACTTCCCTCTGGAAAATGGTAATGCCCCAGCGGATCGTAAGAAATTGCAGCGATCGATTCCTCCAAAACATCAAAAACTTGCCGCAAAGGATTGAACGAGCGGGAGTCAGTCAAACCGCAATAAAAAGAAGGCCCCGAATCAAAGTGAAATCCCCGGCGCGAAAAGCTGTGAGCTGCCCCGCCCGCTATGATGTGGCTCTCGCAGACGAGCACCTGCTTCCCGTAGCGAGCTAGCATCGAGCCTGCGACTAAGCCCCCAATACCGCTCCCAATTACGATCGCATCAAAGTCTTGCATTTATCAAATGTGGTATAATTGTATTATTTCTTGCTAAGTGTTGACCCGCCCAAAAACGGGTACCGTGCCACCTACGCTCCTGAGTGGAGATACTAAAATTTTAGACTCAAGTTCTGGTTCCCAGATTCACGGCGCTGCAAGTAAATCTCAAATCTAAAATCTCAAATCTCAAATCGACTGACAGGGTATTTTTATGGGAGGAAAACTATGAAAGCTTTATCTATTTTAGATGAAGTTGTTCGCGAATTAGAACAAGACGTGAATCTCTCGCGCATTAAAAAAATAATATTTTTTGCTTGTAAAGAGTTCTGGGAAAACGACCCTGCCCAACTCGCCAGCGCCGATGTAAGGATTTTAATCGAAGAACTGTGCGCCAAATACAGCCGGTTAGAAGATATTGAAGCAGTTTTAAATAGTATAGTCTCTAAGGTTAATAAAAAAACCGAGTATGCTTTAGTAGCCGACCTCATAGTCTGTCAACTTAGCAGGCTGTATGAATTTGAAGACTTCACCAAATTAGAAGTAAACATATCTAGTTTTGGCGGTCAGGAATCTCCCGCATTTGAAGAACACTTTAGTTCGGAAGTACCCAGCAGCGAAGAAAGGGCAAGAAACCCCGGCACTTTATTTGATGTGCGACAAAAAATTTTGCAGCAAACAAATCCGCTGAGGGCGAAAATCCTCATTTTTTCTACTCTTTATCACCAGTTTACTTTTAGCGATCGCGACTGGCTACTTCTGAAAACTCAAGAACTTGACAATCTACTGCGACAACTGTTTAATGTCTGTACCACCCTAGCCGAACTGGAATCTCAGTTGTACAGAACTGCTAGCAATCTCGACAACAGAGATGAAAACGACCAAGCAGCGAGCGTAATCATCAAAGCGATGAATCCTTGTTACGCAAAAATGCAACAGGAAGAACCCCATGAAGCCGAATCTTCGGCTAGTGAAGATTACGATCAGACACATTTAAACAACAGTGTTTATCAAGAGATCGAGCTGGTGGACAAAGGCAGCGATTATTTTGATCCAGGCGAGATTACCCACATCCTTCAAGCTGCTCCACCTCACTATCATTATGACCCTCAAAAGAGTTACTTAGTGCCGGACACGGCAGAAAATCTACCGTTTCAAGAACCAGAAACCAGCAATAATTATCCTACTGAGTTCAGACAGGAAATGGTAGAAACATTCCCAGTTGCAGAAATGCCGACTATTATCGAAATTTTAGAACCTGCTGCTCCTGTTATTATAAATATTAGCGATTCCATCAAACGCAAGTTGGGATTGGAAGAAGAAATGACAGAATTAGTCAGTCAAAGTGCTAACTCCGCCACAGCGCAAATAGAAAATATATTCACCCAGTTAGAATCAGCCTTAAATGGAAAGTTTTCAACCGGAAGTGCAGAGGATCGTTTGTACTGGAAATATAAAAATCTCAGAGAGTATGTAGGCAAAGTTCAGAAGTTTACCGATAAATTGCTGGAAATTTTGATTGAATTGGAGTCAAAAGAAAGCGGAAAAAATCTTTCTAAAATCCCAGAAAATATGGCAGACAATATTTCCGAAATCCCGCCGGAAAACTCTAGCCCTAAAGCAAATCAGTATCAGCTTCTGGAAATGGCAAAACAAGGCAAACCAAAGGCGATCGCCCAATTGATTAATCAATTGCTACAGCCTAAAGGAATTGCTGCTACAGTAGGATTTAAAGACGGTTGGCTCCATGTGATTCTGGAGTCTGCTGAAGTACCAAACCAACAGAGTACAGCTACATACATTCACAAAAAACTGTGTACTTTAAAATCAAAATATCTTACTCATGTGAAAATTCACGGGCGACAGTTAGGCAGCAAAACAGTTTCTTGGACTCAAGAATTTGTCAATCAAAATCATTAAATATCCCGACTTAAGTCAGGGGCTAGACAAACTAATTCCGCCTGCGCGAACAGAAGAATTTTAACAATTCTAGAAATAGCAGATTGTACCTAATTAACAACAAAAACAAATATGAATGCCAGCGAAATTTTAAGGCGATATACATCAGGAGAACTAGATTTTCAAGGTATGAATCTCAGAGGGGTATACCTGAGCGGTGCCGATTTAATTGGCGTCAATTTAAGTAATGCTGACCTCTGGGGTGCAAACTTAGCGATGTCGTACCTGAGCAGAATTAACCTTCAGCGCGCCAATTTAACTAATGCAAAGCTGTGCGGTGCTAACTTAAATCAAGCAAACTTGAGCGGAGCAAATTTGTCCGATGCAGACTTCCACGGAGCGACTTTGCAAGGTGCAGACTTTCGCAGAGCCAATATCTCTTTGGCAGTTTTTATTGATGCAAATTTGAGCGATGCAGATATGCGAGGTGTGAATTTGCAAGGTGCAGATTTGCGCGGGGCGTGCTTGCGGGGTGCAAATTTGCGGAAGGAGGTGCGGATTTTTGAGGGTGCAAATTTGCGGGGTGCAAATTTGCAAGGTGCCGATTTGCGGGGCGTCAATTTGCAAGGTGCCGATTTGACTAAAGCTAATCTCAGTCACGCGAATTTGACAGAAGCATCTCTGGGGGAAGCAAATCTGACTCAGGCGAATTTGAGCGAAGCTATTTTAGATGGCATATATTTGACTGAAGCAACTTTGGTAGAAACAAATTTTTCCTGGGCTGTAATGACAAATGCTAAGTTGGAAAGAGCTGTGTTAATTGATGCTGAATTTGCTGGCGCTAACTTGCGGGGTGCATTTCTTCCTGATGTTAAGTTGAGCAATGCTAATTTAGTTATGGCTGACTTGAGTCGAGCTAATTTAGTGAGGGCTGATTTAAGTCGAGCTAATTTGAATCAGGCAAATTTGAGTGAAGCTGATTTGACTGATGCTTACCTGGCTAGAACAGATTTGCGGGAGGCAATTTTGCACCGCACAACTTTGATTAGGGCAGATTTGAGCACTGCTAATTTAGCGGGGGCTCAGTGGCGCGGTACAATTATGCCGAATGGAGAAATGCACGGATAATTACTTGTACTAGCAATTTAACGCTCTCGGGAAAATAGTTAATTTAATAGTTAAGGAAATTTCATATAATTAAAAAAAATAGTGCAATGCTGTGTTAAATCCAGGAAAAATTTTACAAGAACGTTATCAATTGCAACAGCGTTTAGGGCGCACAGCGACCGGTCATCAAACTTGGCGAGCAGTAGATTTAGAGTTTCAAGAACAGGTGACACTAAAAATGTTAGCTTTTAGCCCGGAAATGCAGTGGGAAGAACTCAAGCTCTTTGAAAGAGAAGCACAAGTTTTGCAGGCGCTAAATCATCCCCGCATTCCTTGCTATCGAGATTATTTTTCCCTGGAGAGGGAAGCCGGATCGGGATTGCCTTGGTTTGGGTTAGTGCAAGATTATATTCCGGGGTTTTCGCTTCAGGAATTGTTAGAAAATGGTCAGCATTTTTCCGAAAAACAAGTACGAAAAATTGCCACTGAAGTTCTGGAAATTTTAATTTATTTGCATGAATTAAGTCCCCCGGTTTTGCACCGAGATATTAAGCCGAGTAATTTAATTTTGGGGGAAGATCAGCAGGTTTATCTAGTAGATTTTGGTGCGGTACAAGCTCAAGCGGCGGTGACAGGTGTAACGTTTACAGTGGTAGGAACGAGTGGCTATGCACCCTTAGAACAGTTTTGGGGGCGGGCGGTGGCGGCTTCGGATTTGTATGCTTTGGGAGCTACTTTAATTCATTTGTTAACGGGGGCGACTCCTGCGGATTTGCCACAGAAAGATTCTCGGATTCAGTTTAGCGATCGCGTGAGTGTCAATCCTACTTTGGTAAGCTGGATTGAGAAGATGACGGAAATCGGGTTAGAAAAGCGTTTCCCCCTGGCTAGAGAGGCTTTAGCCGCTTTGAAATCGGGCAACATACAAGGAGCTAATCTTCAAATTGCGACTGTTCGGAAAATTGCTAAACCGCCTCACAGTCTCATTCAAGTTAGCAAATCAGCGACGGAGTTACACATTAAAATTCCGGCTGTCTTAGTCAGAAAGCCTTTATTCTCTGCTTATCTAGGAACAGTAATGCTAATGATATTCATCCCGACAATTATCCCCTTTTTAACAGGAGAATTGAGCATAGGGGTAGTAATTTCGGTACTTATAATAGGTTTCTTAGTTAAGGTTATTTTTGAGATAAAGCAAGTTAAATTTAATCGCAAATTTTTTAAAATAACACATCAGGTATTGGGGTGTAAATACTTACAAGAAACAGGAGAAATATCAGAAATCTTGGGTGCTTTCATTCACAATAACTCTCTTTCGGGAAATCAAATCAAGATTCGTGCCGGTAACGATATGGGAACTTACTTTTATGTTGTAGCAAAAAATTTGAAAGAGGTTGAGGCGGCTTGGTTAGCGCAAGAAATTCAAGATTGGTTAAATTTAAGATAAATTTTTGTAGGGCGAAGCCTTGGTGATTAATTTTTTTTGTATAATAGACATCTCCCAACTCAAAATGGGTGACGCGCTCACTTATAGGGTGTCTAAAATACAACTTTAAAAGAGTTATGCTAAGGCTTTCAAGAAAAGACCCGAATTAAAGTCAGTATATGTTATTACCCGATCGCCCAAAAAACATTAAATTTTAATTCAATTTTCTCCCTTCACAGGCAAAACGATCGCAAACTCAGTGCCAATTCCCGGCTCGCCATTCACTTCGATGCTTCCGCCATGTTTCTCTACCGCAATCTGGTGGACAATTGCCAACCCCAATCCAGTTCCTTTTCCGACACCTTTCGTCGTGAACAAATGGTCGAATATCTGCTGTTTAATTTCCTCTTTGATTCCGGTGCCGTTATCAGCTATTTTAATTTTAATGTACCCTTCGCCAACTATATCAGTGCATATCGTGATGCGGTTGGGATTGGCGGTAATTTCGCTAAAAGTGCGTCCTATATTTGACTCTTCTAAGGCATCGATCGCATTGGCAAGGATGTTCATGAAAACTTGATTTAATTGACCGGGAAAACATTCTATTTTAGGGAGATTGCCGTATTTAGTGATAACTTCGATCTGCGGGCGGTGTTCGTTTGCTTTGAGGCGGTGTTTCAAAATTAAAATAGCGCTATCAATGCCTTCGTGAATATTAAAAGGAACTTTGTAGTCTTTGTCGCCTCGCGAGAAGGTACGCAAACTGTTGCTGATGCTGCAAATGCGTTCGCATCCGAGTTGCATTGAATCAATCATCTTTGGTAAATCTTCCAAAAGATAATCGATGTCTATCTCTTCGGCGTGGTCGGCAATTTCCGATGGCGAGGCCGCGGAGCGATACAATTCTAAGTGTTCGATTACATCTTCCAAACTCCTTTTACCTTCGCTTAAATTGCCAGAAATAAACCCAATCGGATTGTTGATTTCGTGGGCGACTCCGGCGACTAAATTGCCCAAAGCTGACATTTTCTCGCTTTGGACGATTTGCAGTTGTGCTTGCTGTAAATTTTTTAAAGTTTGTTCGAGCTGTTGATTTTGCTCTTGCAAAAGTTCTGCGGCTCGCTTGCGCTCGGTGGCATCCACGCCCAAACCGATAATCCCGATTGTCTCGCCCTGGGAATTTTTTAACTGCACTTTGGTGACTTCTAAATAGTGCAGTTTGCCGTCAACAAGTCTGAGAGTTTCGCTGGAGTAATGCGGCGAATCTTGGGCAAGGCAGGCCGCATCTGAAACCAGACAGTTCGCTGCATTCTCTCCGAGTATATCTTTGTAATGATCGACAGCTAAAAACTCGCTCAGGGGCACGCCCACATCTTCACAAAATGTCTTGTTGAAAAACTGTACTTTACCTCTAGGATTAACCATCCAAATCCAAATCGGAGCGACATCAAGAATTGCTTGCAGCATTTGTTTCTGCTCCGCAAGCTGAGCTTCGGTTCGGCTAATTTTTACTAGCGATCGCTCTAATTGTTGGTTATAATCCTGATATTTTTTATAGAGCAGAGCATTTTGCAAACAGATGGCTGCCTGGGAAGACAGGAGATTGAGAAGTTGCAGTCGATCGCGGGTAAAAACTTTTGCGGTTAAGCGATTTTCCAGATACAAAATGCCGACTAAGCTGCCTCGATCGAGAATCGGCCAACACAGCAGGCTCTGCGGTTGATATTTGAGGATGTAGGAGTCGGAATCCCAATCACGTTGTTGAGTGAGATCCCGAACAATCACAGGTTTCAATAAATTTTTAACGCAGTCAACAATTTTGAGGGGCAAGATATCGCTGTTGTCATCGAGTTTTGCGGATGATAAGTCGATCGCCCACTCGACTCCCGAATTGTCGAGCGTGCTGGTAGCCGCGATTTCCCATTGATTGCCGTTTGGTAAAATCAGCGCTCCTTTGTCAGCTCCTGTATTTTTCATCGCCAGTTGCATGAGTTTGGCAATCAGTCGATCGAGTTCTCTTTCACTAGAGAGCGCTTGACAAGCTTTGAGCAGTGTTGAAAAATTCCCGAAATCTGAGACACTCGCCGAAACAGACGGATGAATGGATGGATGAATGGATGGATGAATGGATGGATGAAGCGATTGATTTTGCCCAGCAGGTGTTGGAAAATTTGCTAATGAATTTGCAGGGAGTTTTGCCTGTTCTAAAATCGGTTTTAATAATTGAGGATAACGTTTTTCTAAGTCATCAATTTTTGCTCTGTCTCCCCAGCGGACATAGCAATCATAGGCATCTATCATGTAGATTCTGGCAATTTTTTCCCTTCCTAATGACAGGTAAAATTTAGCAGCGAGTTCGCAGGCAAGAGCTTCTTCATTGACATATTCGTTAGCTTTAGCTCCGGTAATAGCTCGATCGTACAATTCCATTGCTTCTGCTGTCTGTCCCAAAACGCCCAGCAATTCTGCCTCAACCAGATCGAACTTGTGTTGGTAATTGATCGGCGTATGGTGCGCGAATTCTTTGAGTTTTTTCTGACTAGCCCCAACGCGATCAAGGATTTGTTGGCGCTCCGCCGGTGGGGCCTCTGCATAGATTGCCAAATCTGCCAGCGCATCATAAAAGTCGTGCATCATCGTTACTAGCATCAAAACACAATTCCCAAGATAAGGTTTACCTCCATTTCCCCTGTCGATTGGCTGCGGATTACTGCTCTAATATATCCTGAATCCGTGGCCTCTTTTTGCTAAATTTTATACACCTCTATATAGCAGGTAACAGTCAAGATTAATTGAAAGATTGGAAGGTTTAATGTATTTGTAAATAACCGGTCTGCATTTCAGTCTGTCGAAAATTTTTCTTCTGTTTAGGACTATTTCTACCGATGCAATTAACGGTCGCTAATGCAACTTTTGGAGATTTGGGCAGCACCGCCTCTCGGAAATCCTCCGCCACAATAGCGTAGGTTTGAGAATTTTAGCGGCGGGTTGTCGGTCTTTCTCCCCCATGAATCGATCGATAGCCGATCGAGAATCTGTGTACGATTGCGCGATTGCGCGATCGAGCGATACCCCGGTATTACCCTAGTCAAATATACTCCATTTATTATTGTGTCCATATTGGCTGACCTCAACCCAGACATTAACTTGACAAAACTTGGTCTATCTATCTTAGGGCATAAACACCATAATTTTCGAGCTGTAGATCAAAAAATCAAATTATCTATTAAAAAATAATGTTTTATACTTGAGCGATCGCGATTAAAGCTGTTTACTTACGTATAAGTTTCTGCTCTTAATCTCAAAGGCGATTAAATAAACGCAAAATTCCGTATAAACACTGCCTTGTCATGTATTGAAAAATACACACCTTAATTAATTGAATTTAATATAGCTCGATCGCCCAAATTTCCGCAAAGCCGATCGAAAAGTTATTACCTTAAAAAGTCCAAATACAATCTATATATATTATAAAGAATCCGTCGTGAGAGCAGTGGCATTCCAGTCCCCCGAATTTATCTCGCGCAAGTCAATGCTTCAATTCTTTAATCTTTAATCTAAAATCGATTTACCGAAAGCATCCAGGATACAGGCCCCGAATTTATCTCGCGCAAGTCAATGCTAAGATCTCAAATCTCAAATCTCAAATCTCAAATCTCAAATCTCAAATCTCAAATCTCAAATTGATTGACTTTACCTACATTCCGACAGAGGTTAAAACCCCTGTCGGAATGTAGCTTCCAGAAAAGGAAACAGCGTTATTTGAGATTAGTAGTCTGTCGCTCTTTGGGCCTATCGTTGAGTTCAGTCAATATCTCGATTCACTTTCGAGCAAATATCGTCTGAGGCATCTTGAGCCTTCTATCTTGCATCTCGTGCTGCATCATTGATATTTTCTTGGCCGCCGGCGGTATTATATCTCAGAGACTCAGTACCCTCTGATACTCTTTCTTTTGCTCCCTCGGTGGCTTCTTTAACAATATCTTTTGCTCCCTTCAAGCCTTCGCGAGTGTTTTCTTTAAGATTAGCAAAGCCTTGTTTGGTTTTGTCGCCAAAGTCATCAGCTTTCTGCTGGGCGGTGCGAGCATCCTCCTTGATCTTTTCGCCAATTTGGTCGAGTTTTTCAGGCGCATCATCCGCTACCCGCCGCACATTTTCACCTACATTGTTGCTAGATTTCGTGTCAATGCGGCGCTGCGCTTGATCTTTGAGAAGCTGAGCTTTTGCTTCTGTTGTTGTCATCTTTTTGTTTCTAGGATCGACATCGCTGTAATCGTTCATGCCGCCTTTGAATTCGGACGTTACAGCGCCGCTCGGCACTTCTTCTCTAATTTGGTCGGCAGTTTTTCCTTTTCCTGTCATCACATCAGTTTTTCCTGCCATAATATCAGGGGCGCTGCTGCAGGCCGTACTCACAAATACTAAAATGCCAGCCAGAAAAACTGTTAAAATTTGTACAGCTCGAATTTTTTTCAGAAATGCAGTTAGTGTCTTCATAAAAATGCTCGGTAAGTGGGAAACAAGCGTGGCTTGAGCCCTGAGAAGGAAACGACGCGGCGGTTTCAACCGCTTTGAATCGCCTTTCGGGGTTGGAGAGGTATGGTTGCCCCTCCGATGGAGATATGGTTGTCTCCTTTCTCCCTTGCGGGGTAATGTTCGCCTCGACCTGGTTATAAAGGCTTGTTAGACCTGCAACACTGTTTCAGTGACTTTAAAACTGTTTAATTGCAGATGACAGAGCGGAAAACTGGCGTCGCATTCACCGGTGTCGTGACCTAAATAACGTCTCCGCCATGCGGGGGGTCTGGTCAGAACAGCTTGCAATTTCTTACAAGCTCAGTGGCACTTAGCCCTGAGTTCCTGACAAAAATGCTCCTTTCTATTGTGAGATGCTCAAATGCCTGGTGGTTTTGTAGATGGCTAGCCTTACCAAATTAGGCACTTAAACACTTTTTTAAGTATACGAATAGAAACCGTAGCTTTTCATCTATCCCAAGTTACATTCCTCAAGTTATAGTAGGAGGAAGAAGGAAGAAGGAAGAAGGAAGAAGGAAGAAATAAGAAGGAAGAAGGCTCTTCAGCTTGGCGAGCGGAGAGAAATCACCAATCAGGAAGAAGGAATGAATAATCCTCAATCTTTTACCCATTATTAAAAGTCGCAGCACAGCCCACCGGAGAAGGCAAAGTCGTTTGCATACATAGCTGTTTGGTTCTCCATGCCTGCAATAGGTGGAAATGTTGTGCGTGTTCGGCTCAAAAAAAACCTTCTAGTCAGGAACTAGAAGGAATGTGGTGTATTATCTCAAGTACAACAAGGTCTTTAATCGCAATTGTGATGGCACATCCCGATCGCACACATCTGTCTAATGGCTGAAAGTATTGTACAGTTACTAAGGATTTTGAATCGCTGTTTTTAGACTTTTGCAGAATTCGCCGATCGCCTCTAAGCCCTGTTCTGGAGTACCTTCTGCCAACCGTTTGACAAATGCACTGCCAACAATCGCAGCATCTGCACCCCATTCTTTCACTTGGCGAGCGTGTTCGGGTTGCGATATACCAAACCCGACCCCGATGGGTTTGTCGGTGACGGCGCGAAGTTCTTGCAGCAACTCTTTTGCTCTCGTTTCTAAGCCTTCGCGTACTCCCGTCACCCCCGTCACACTGACTAAGTAAATAAATCCTTGAGACTGACGAGCGATCGCTTCTATACGGCTTTTGGGACTTGTCGGAGCAACTAATAATGTTAGTTCAATCCCTAATTTGTTGGCAGGTTGGATGAGACTGTCTGCTTCTTCTAAGGGCAAGTCTGGTACAACCAATCCCTGAACTCCAGCACTTTTGATTTGCTGCAAGAAGGTTTCTATACCTCGGTACAAAATCGGGTTGTAGTATGTGAAGAGAATGATGGGCGATCGCAAATTCGGACTAACTTTCGCTACCATTTCCAGCACCGCATCTAACCGCGTTCCCCGCTGTAGGGCCCTTGTAGCGGCTGCTTGAATTACCGGCCCGTCAGCTAGCGGGTCAGAATAGGGAACGCCAAGCTCGATCGCATCTGCACCATTGTCATCCAAAATTTGCAGTGCTTTAGCCGTTGTCTCCAAGTCTGGGTCGCCAGCAGTAATAAAAGGAATCAATGCACATTGGTGGTTCTTGCGTAACTTTTCAAAACAATTAGAAATAGTCATTAGTTATTAGTCATCAGTCATTGGTTGTTGGCAGTTGGTTGTTGGCAGTTGGTTGTTGGCAGTTGGTTGTTGGCAGTTGGCAGTTGGTTGTTGGCAGTTGGTATTAGCTAATAACAACTAATATCATGTCCGAGCGATTAACCATAATAGCCCGGTCGGGGCGGGTTTTTGAGATTGTCAATTATGGGCGGTATTGTTTGTGAACCCGCCCCTACAAAAATCGCGATCGCTCGACCGGACATGATATAACAACTAACCACTGACAACTAACAACTAACCACTGACAATTGACAACTAACCACTGACTAACTATCTTTTTCCTGCTCAATTTCGGCTTGAAGTTTGGCTAATTCTTCAGGAGTGAGTTCATCGAGTTGCTTCTGCAAGACAGCTTCTTTGTAGTCTTGCAATTGCTGGCTGTAGGTCATATTTTGAGTCAGTGCTCGAAATAAATAAGTCACCAGCCAGCCAATCAAGCCAGCAACCAAAAACAACTGACTCCAAATCCCGGCATTCATACTGTCGAGTCCGGCAAATTGCAGTAGCAAGTAGACAAACCCACCTGCTACAAAAAAGCCGACACTGATTCCAATTACGTCAATACGTCGCATTTAGGCTTCTATCTGCCGCCGTTTGGGCCGAAAATTCAAAAATGGAGCTAGGAGAAACATACCTGGGAAGAAGAAGAACATCAAGAAGTACATGAAGCCACGCTCAAAAGAGGTAGCGACGTACCAGCGGCTGTTCAGGTAAGCGTAGGTGGCCGCGGGTACTACCAGGAGGTAGGCTCCTGCCAAGACGGCGTAAAGCAGTAAGGTAATATACATAGATTTGCTTTAGGGGAATAATAACACCGGTAAGTCAGTTGACACGCTCCGTTAGCTGGTTAACTATTGTACCGCTTGCGGAGATCCAGCGCGACTTTTGGGAATTTTTTGATTAGGGGTTGCGTAAATCGGGGTTTTGCCTGTAGAATAAAAGGCTGTTGCTGTTAGTGGCTCAAAACCACAGCAGCTTGACCAAAGGGGGGCGTGGCGGAATGGTAGACGCTACGGACTTAAAATCCGTTGACCCGAAACGGTCGTGTGGGTTCAAGTCCCTCCGCCCCCATCCATTTCCATCATTTGTGATTCAACGGTTTCAGATTTCTTGTCACCAAGAGTTCTGTTTTCCGCTCAATTTTCGCGCTAATGGTTTTTTACTAAGTCCAAAAGCGCCTCTATATCTGCCCAGTTCGCCCCGACTTTTTACGTCGGGCTGTCAACTGGTTGAGCAAATCGGCTGGTTTGGGAAATTGGGCGGCTGTCGGAGCTGAGTTTAAATAGTCGAATAACAAATTATGTGCCGTCGTTAACACATTAATGTCCTCAAAATAGACAATATCTAGCTTCAAGTTTGAGATGAGGCGGGGAGTGCGATCGCAAACTCTGCTCCCCCTCCCAAAGATGAAATTACCTCTATTTTTCCCCGATGTTTTTCCACAATTTGGTAGCAAATTGCGAGTCCGATACCAGTGCCTTTTCCTGGTTCTTTAGTTGTAAAAAATGGGTCAAATAGCTTGTTTTGGATTGCGGATGGAATGCCAGGGCCGTTATCGCAAATTCGCACCAGAATTTGGCTACTGTCCAACTTTTGCGTCTGAATTAAAATCTGAGGATTTTTCCCTTTTTTAGAGTCATGGGATGATTGTTCTAGTGCATCTATCGCATTTGCTATAATATTCATAAATACTTGATTTAGCTGCGCTGGATAACACTCTACTTCTGGCAAGTCTCCATAGTTTTTGACAACTTCAATTCCCTGCTTGAGCCGACTGTTCAAAATCAACAGTGTATTGTCAATGCCTTCATGAATATCAACTAATTTCATTTGAGATTCATCTAAGCGAGAGAAATTTCGCAAAGACAAAACTATTTGCCGGATGCGTTCTGAACCTATTTTCATAGATTCAAGAAGTTTTAGTAAATCTTCTGTGATAAATTCTAGTTCTATTTCTGCGATTTCTTCTGCGATCGCCTCTGTGGGTTGCGGGTATTCCTGCTGATATAGACGAAGTAAATGCAGCAAGTTTATAATATACTCGTTGGCATATTCTAGGTTGCCGTGAATAAAGTTAATAGGGTTGTTTATTTCATGGGCTACGCCTGCCACCATCTGCCCTAAACTGGACATTTTTTCGGTTTGAATTAACTGGGTTTGGGTGTGTTTAAGTTGGTGAAGCGCTGCTGTAAGCTCTTCTGTTCTTTCTTCTACTCGCTCTTCCAAAGTTTGGCGACCCAGCTCTAATTCATCGGTGTATTCTGCTACCCATTGAACTAATTGATTGATGGATTTTGCTAAGGTTCCTACTTCATCTTCTGTGGTGACAGGTGCTTGCAAATCAAAATTTGCTTGTTGAGTAATAGTTTTAGCAACGCTGGTTACAGCTTGGATAGGGATGGCGATCGCGCGGCTGGTACAGATGGCTAGAAAAGTAGCGATCACAACTGAAACTAACATACTCACTACGATGATTTGCACTCGCAATTTCTCAGCTATATTAAAATTAACAGAGGCTTGTCTTTCCTGTGCATTAGCTACTTCTGTCATCAAGCTCAAACTCTCTGAGAGTCGCTCAAACTTAACATCGAGCTTAACAGCTCTATCCCCTCTGATTAAATCCAATACTTGCTGCTGCGCCTGTTTAACGTCCTCTGGTTTTAGTGAGGAGGGAGCTATTTCTTTCCAAAAAGAGGTGAGCAATTTAGAATACGAATCTGTCGCAGTTGTGTAACCGTCTAATAATTCCTTTAATTCAGCATAATTTACTGCTAATTCTTCCGAGTATTCTTCACTAAAAGTGTCTATTTCTGCAATATTTTTTTTAACTGCATTAACATCTTTCGAGAACTTAGCAGTTTCATATTCAAACCAGATTGAATCTCCCAAGATAGATATTAGTCGTTTGGGATGTGACTGGACTACCTGCACGGAATATTCTAAATCCCTGAGCAAATCTTGTTGATCGTCGGCGAAGGTTAAAGCTTTGAAAGCTTGCTTTTGGTAATAGTCTCCACAGATCATTCCCCCTGTGGTTCCTAGTACGGCTATTCCAATTGCTAGGGAGTAGCCATAATTAATTTTTTGGGCAATGCTTAAGCGAGAAATGAAACGGTTAATTGCAGTGAAGGGAGTTTTTTTGAGAGGATTTTTGATGTCGCGAGATCCTTCAGTGACAGCGGCATTATTTTTTCCTCTATTTAGGATAAGGTTTTTGAACCTCACAGCCCTATTCTCTCCCTGTTCAAACTTTTGCATACTGGCAACCTGAGCTAAATTTTAACAACTTTATCAATTAGTAAATGCACGTAAATAAACTTTCTGATTCCTAGTACCAAATCTTCCTTATAGTTTATGGATTAAGGGCTAACGCCCTACTACAAAGTAGGCATTAGATAAAACTTAACCTTAAAAAACATTCCCCTGACCAATAGCTTTATAAACTTCACGAATCATGTTATAATCACTGTCGTTTGCTGGCACCAGTTTAGCTCCTTGATACTTATCATTATCTTTCCCAACTAAAATTGCTTCAATTAGCTGATCTTGATTTTCGACCAGGCGATCGCGAATTTCTTCAACAAGAGTATTAGGCAGATTACTACTAGCAACAAACAAATCATTAGGTAAGGGTTGCCCTGTGGCAATAATCCGAAAATCCTTGGTTGACAAACTGTCTGTTTTGAGTAAATCTTTGTATCTATTCACACCAATTGCTAAGGCATCAACTTGGTCTTTTTTGAGAGCCTGCAAACCCTTGATTCCCAACATTGAGATTTTGAAGTCGGATTGGGGATTTAAGCCAGCATCCAGGAGAATTTTAATCGGGCTTAGATGACCACCAGTTGCACCTATTTCCCACATAGCTATTGTTTTACCTTTCAATTGTGCTGCGGACTTAATTTCGCTATTGGCACGAACAAGAATAATTGAGTGATAGTCGGGGCGGGTGATGGCAATGATGGGAACAGCATTTGTCCGGGCCCGCATAATCACATATTCAGATGGCCCTGTTAGAGCTAGTTTTAGCTGACCAGACTGGAGAGCTACTGCTGCTTCTATATAGTTATCGACAGGGAACAATTCAATTTTTTTCTCCAAAACTTCCCCAAGAACAGTGCGAAAGGTTTGATAATTTTGCTGCAAATCTTCTGCACCATGAACATCAGTCACAGCAAATTCAAGGGTTTCAGGTTCACTTACGGCCAAACTGGAAGAAGTGCGATTAGATTGATTTACTGTTGTAGAACAGCTTGCTACAAACAATAGCGATAACCCAACAAAATGCCGCCGCTTCATAATTTTTAGGAGTTTGAGTGGCAGTTGAAAATTGCATAACTATTATAAGCTATTTGGAAGCAAGTTTCATTAAAATAGATTATCCGTTGGTTAAGCTTCAGTCAACTGTTGTGGCAAAATTATTAAGAAAATTTTTATCGAGGGGTTTTATGGTTGCGAGTATCAGGCAGCGGATATTGTAAACTTAACTCATTAAACGCTGCCAGCTTTAACTCAGGAGCGCTAATTAAATAACTTACAATTTTAATTGTTATTGTGGGATGGGCGTCCCGCCCGTCCTTTTTGGACGGGCGGGACGCCCATCCCACTTTCAAGAGTGGAAGTTATTTAATTCTCATTCCTCACAGGAATCGCCAACGCCGTCAGCAATCAGCAACTTTACCGCCGCCGTAACAAAACCAAGTTTTTTTGCAAGGCACTCCCCCATTATTGCCTAATTTAATGATTGCTGTCTTTTTTAGCTCAATCAGAGGTATTAAGATAGAGAGTGCATCGCCTTCTCTCCCCTATTATGCCCCGATCCGAAATACTTCTTGCATGGCTTGAATATAATGGGGGCGACAGTCTCGATAGCCGGAATAATCTAAGTGTTGACACTAATGTAAACGCGATCGGCGTTGAGAGTTTCGACCCCGGAGATGCCAAAACTTAGAAAAATTGTATTGCGATCGATAACGTAGGTGATGGGCAGGCTTTCGGAGATTGGATCGAGGGTGCGATCGCGCTTAAGCGTCTGGCTATCCTGCAACCGCTTTGAAGGGAGCGATCGCCTCAACGGATCTCTGATGGTGTACAATCCCGTATCACCAGCACGCCTCAAGAGGACTTTGATTGTCTAATTTTTGCACGTCCAAACAAAAACGAAGTCGCCCCGCGAATATTACACAGCAACTGGCAAAGTAATCACAAATTCCGTACCCTGTCCTATTTGAGAATTCACCTCTATTTTGCCTTGATGCTTGGCAAGGATTTGATAGGAAATAGCCAATCCTAATCCAGTACCTTTGCCGATCGACTTTGTAGTAAAAAATGGGTCAAAAATCTGTTGGGCACAGGCTGCTGCAATTCCCGGCCCGTTATCCCGAATCTTGACGGTGACAGTATTGTCGGCTGTAATTTCCGTGCTCACCCAAATCGTTGGCGAATAGCCTTTGTCTTCCTTTTTCACCTCCTCCAGCGCATCTATTGCATTACTAATAATATTCATAAATACTTGATTTAGTTGCGCGGGATAGCACTCAACCGCAGGCAAATTGCCGTAGTGTTTAATAACTTGAATACCTTGTTTGAGCCGATGATTGAGAATTACGAGGGTGCTATCAATTCCTTCGTGAATGTCGGCTGATTTCATTTTTCCGTCGTCCGATCGCGAAAAATTCCGCATGGATACGACAATTTCGCGAATGCGATCGGCTCCCATTTTCATCGAAGAGAGGGTTTTTGGCAAATCTTCTCTGAGAAATTCGAGTTCAATGTCTTCGATGCGCTCTAGAATGGCATCTGGTGGGTTGGGATAGTATTCTTGATAGAGAGTTACCAAACCTGCCAAATCTTCGATGTATTGGTTGGCATAGTCAATGTTGCCCCCGATGAAGTTGACAGGATTGTTGATTTCGTGGGCTATCCCTGCCACCATTTGACCGAGAGATGACATTTTTTCGGTTTGAATTAATTGGGATTGAGTTTCTTTGAGTTCTTTTGTATACTCACTAACTCGCTGAATCAATTGATTGAAAGAGACAGCTAAAACTCCTATTTCGTCGTCGGTTGTGACTGGTACTTGCAGGTTAAAATTCGATTCGCGAGCGACTTGCTGAGCGACATTAGTGACGGTTTCGAGGGGTTGGGCGATCGCGCGGCTGGTTTTGTCCGCTAGCGCCGCGGCGATGAGTGCTGAAATTAGCATACTTCCGAGAATAATTCGGTTTCGCAAATTTTCAGATTCTTCTAATGCTTGGGTTCCTTCCTGTTTGTGAATTTCTACTTGAGAAATTAGCTCAGTTAAACGTTGAGCGAGGTTATCTAGTACGATCGCCTCTTGGCCGCTGCTAGTCCTCAACATTTGTAGCTGTGCGGACTCGATGCTGTTGGGGGGCAAATTCCAAACTTCCGCTTCTTTTAACTGCAATTTAATTAGCTGACCGTAGTAATCAATGACGAGGGCAGATTTCTTCAATATAGCGTGCAATGCTGCCTCTTCTGTTGCTAGTCTGTTGGGATGTTCTCGTGCGAAAGATTCAAGTTCTGAAATCAGGATTTTGGCCTGATTGATTTGCCCAAAAAAGCGATCGTGTTCGTATTGCAGCCACACGGCGTTTCCCAAAACGGCCGGCAATCTCGCCGCGTGCGATCGGGCTTCAAATACGGTATTTTGCAAATTTTGCAGCAGTTGCTGCTGCTGCCCAGCAACATTGACCTGAACTAAAGCTTGCTGGTGAAAGTAGTCTCCCAATCTCAGTCCCGCACCAGTTCCCAAAATCGCTATGCCGATAGCTAAAGCATAGCCATAGCTGATTTTTTGACCGATACGCAAATAGTTGAATCGTCCTTTTAGCCAACTTATATTAATATTTGAATGGTGTAACAAGGTTTTTTTAGCAGAGTGTTCTTGCTCTACTTTGCTATCTTGGGGCTGAGTGTGGGTAAAGAATAACATTGAAAGCTCCTCCCAAAACAATCAGGAGTAATTGAGCGAATAAATGCAGAAGGCACTTATGCTGAAAGCAGAAAGCTGTTTTGAGTGTTTAATTTTTAAATTTTAAATTTTTAACTCAAAAATCACAACTCAAGACTCAAGGCTTCCCCTAGTATCTCTCTTTTTCGACTAGAGTGTTTGTGATCTATATCAACAATCTATGTGATTATACGCAAATTTACAAAAGTTATGATAAGAGCGATTAGTATTTGTAGTCAGTTGGAACACAAGCCCCAACTACCGGCTCTCCCCGTTTTTCTTGTTCTGCCAGTTCTAGGTTGAATTCCAGCACTTTTGCTAAAATATCGTCGCTGTCAGTAAATCCATAAGCTGCATTACATTCGCGATCGAGCGCTTCATGAAGTTTATAAAGTTGACTTGTGGGTTCTTCAAAAAACTTATTGTAAAGTTGAGTAATTCCCCACTGCTTTGCGGACATTTGTTGAGTGCGGTATTGATGCAATTCGACCGCCGTTGCCCGAATTTGCTCTACTGATTTACGAGTCGGTGTCTGGGGAAATGCGAAAGTTTCAAAGCAGGTATTGTGGGTGTATGCGATATCTCCTTTGAGAGTTGATTTTTGAGCGTGCATCCAAATTCGGTGAATGTTAGATGAGAGAATGCCGAGAATATAAAAGTCTTCTGAGGCAACAACTACTGATTTGTCTCCCGGCAGCCAACTAACGGGAGCGGGAATGAAGACAGCCCACTTTGAGACTCTCGGTACGGTGAAGTAGTCAGATAAGGGGGCGATCGCCTTTCTCATTCCTTGATTAGTACGCTTAAATCTCCACCACTTTTCTCGCAGAATAGCTTCGCGGTTTTGCTCGCGTTCAGGTTTAACATGAATCCTAATATGCTCTAGTGGTAGTTCGTAATTGCTAGCTTCTTCAATACTCATATCATTAAAATCAATAATCCAGCGTTCAGGCGTACAATTAGGATTTTTTGCGAGATTTGCCCCCATTGAAAAAAGTTTAAGAACCTCTTGATTTTTCGCATCAGCTTTAATCCAATCATTAACCTGCTGTTGAGTAACAATAAACCCCATTCCCACTGGAATTACACCTTGAAAGCATTTGTTTGAGTTCGCTGACAACCGGGCAGCTTGAGAAACATCAATCGTAGCTTGTAGCGAAGAGTTAATACTTGAAACCGCGAGATTATCTAAATAATAAAGTTTCTGCTTTTCCTTGCTCCAGTTAATCAAACTAACATGAACCTTAGCTTCTCCAGACCAAGGCTGAGTAGAAACGGCTGCATAAATGTAACCGCCATTTTGCGCGACATAATCTAAAGCAGCAGCACGACTTTTACCTTGACTAATTGAATTAGTAGCAACTAAACCAGCCCTGCCATTTAGTTCTAAATTGTTGTGAGCAATGCGAAACCAATAAGCACAAAAATCAACCGAATCTTTCACATCTGGAAAGCGTTTAAACACGCGGTCAATATATTCATCTCCCAGGGCAATCCTCATGTGCTTTCCCCCTAAAAACGGAGGATTCCCGATAATCGCGTCAGCCTTCACCCAATCAGTAAATAAAGCATCAGCACAGACAATATTTTTATCCAAAGTGTCTAAAGGCAGAGAAGGTTCTTTCAATCCCAAATTATCGATCGCCACCTTGCGGCCAATCATCAGTGTCACCCGCGCCAACTCCACCGCAAACGAGTTAATATCCATGCCATAAAATTGCTGCGGCGTGACTAAATTCATATAACCTCTTGTACCGTCGAACTCGTTTAGCTTATCTAAAAGTAACTTTTCAACTTGCTTGAGTTCCTGATAAGCTACATACAGAAAATTACCCGAACCGCAAGCCGGATCTAGGACGCGATAGCGACCTAATTCTTGGTGCAGATTTTGCAGTTTGGCTACGGTATTTGCAGCGTTAATTCGCTCTTCCCAGTAATAGCTAATTGTGGGCAAAACAATGCGACGAATGTCTCCCTCAGTAGTAAAGTGAATCCCGTAAGCGCGGCGCTGTTTTTTATCTATTTTCAAAGCGGATTCAAAGATATTGCCAAAAATAGAAGGGCGTACCTGACTCCAATTTTGTTCGGCACAAGCTTCTAATATTTTCAACTCTCCCTGTTGCAGTTCAATGGGATGTATTTCAGAAAACAATCCGCCGTTGAAATACTCGACTCCTTCATAACGTCCTTCCGGCGTGACTCCCTGCTGATTCATTGCTTGAAATAAGCCGCCCAAGACCTCGTAAGAACTTGCTCCTTCCAGACAATCTTTGACGCAGCGAGTAAAGAGTGCCGACGGCAAAAGTCCCCTATCTTCGGCAAACATTGCTAAGACGCATTGCAACACAAATCGCTGGGCCTGAAACTGATTAAATTTAGCAAATTTGCGCTCTTTTCCGCGATCGATTAGCATTTCCAGTAGCATCCCCATTCTGCTAGCAGCTTTTTCGGTAATCTCGACTTGGTTGTTTTTGAATATGGGGCGGCGGCTGGTAGATTCCATGAAGGCAAAAGCGGGCGATCGCGCGGGCAATTGCTTTAGGGATATAATGTCTACAGGCTGATCCGGCTGAAGGTCGAAATCGTAAATGTGAAACTCGTCAAAATTGCACATCATCACGTAGCGCGGGCGATCGTCTTTTTTGAGGCGAATATAATAGCGTTCTGTTTGGGTGCGGTGTTCTCTTTTAGTCAAGTCTTCGCCCCGTTTTTTCATTTCAATCAAAACGTGCTTTTTCCACACCAAATCAGCAAATCCAAGTAGACCTTTTTTGCTGCTTTTTTCTATACGTTCCTCATAGGTTGCGCCTGCTTCTAATGCCCCCTCGTGGCCGAAAGCCCGAAAGAAGCGGTCTAAAAATACTTGTGCTTGTCCTTTTTCATCGCCTGTAATGTGTTGCTGGCAGTAGCTAACGAATTTCTGGAGGCTTTCAGGGGTGGCTGGCATGGGAGGATAATTTAAAACGCATATTAATACCATTTTTCTAAAGATGTGCTATGGATGAAGTCTTAGCCCCCCCGCGGGAGGGGGGGTTGGGGGGGTAATATCTAGCGCTACTTTATGAAATTGGTATAATTAGTATAATCTGGTTAGACGTTACGCAGCGATCGCTTAAAATTTCGATACTCCCTAGCCTTTTTTAAAGAGAGTCGAATTGATTCATACTTCCTTGGCCCGCCAGGGACTTAAGTCCCTGTCTAATAGCAAAAGTCGGTTGAAACCGACTGAAATACAGGACTTACGCACAGCAAGCAAATACTAACTTTACAGTCCTCTTAAGAGGACTTTCGCTTTGAGGCAGGGAATTCATTCCCTGCCGGACTATCGGACTGTCGGAATATCAAACTCCATCAGTGACCGATCATCCAAGGTCGTCCCCCTCGGTGTTCGCGATTCCGCTGCGGTTTTGGTTCCTCAGAACGCTTAATTACCTGCGGTTCCCGATTTTCTTGACCTTTCAACCGCAGCTTTCCAGTTAGAATCATCGGCGGCGAAAAGATGCGTTTAGCAACAGTTTCGCAACTCGGGCAAAGCACCGGTGTATCTGCTTCTGCAAGAGGGCGCCACTTATCAAAAGTGCCGCAAGTTTCACACTTAAAATCGTAAAGAGGCATATCAATTTTTGATTGTAGATTTGGATGCAATGACTAGGCGGCGGGCCACACATTGTGTCAATTTAAGTTCAACTTAAGGTCAAAGTTAGTATCAGTCTGCTGTCTGAGTCACATTCCTCTAGATCCCCCCTAGCCCCCCTTAAAAAGGGGGGGACAAGAGCGCTCAAAGTCCCCCTTTTTAAGGGGGATTTAGGGGGATCTAGACTCGGATAAAAGCGAGAGATACAGAGGGCTTTAGTCTTAAGTTCACACCCCCATGACTGGCCCGGCCCGCCCTACTAATTAAGATGGCAGAATATCCATCTGGAAAATTTCTGTCGGTAAAGCAATCGTGCAGCAAGCATTAGGAATATCCACAATGCCGCTGATGCGACCCTCAACCGGAGCACAACTTAAGAGCAAATACGCTTGTTCTCCGGTAAAACCAAACTTTTTCAAATATTCGATCGCATTCAAACAAGCTCGTCGATAAGCAACGTGGGCATCCATATAATACTGCTGACCCGTAAATTCATCAACAGAAATCCCTTCAAAAACCAGGTACTCAGAATAGCGGGGTTCCACCGGCCCGGGTTTGAAAATCGGGTTGACCATCGCGTATTTATCCATGCCACCTTTGATAATATCAACGTGGAGGTCGATGTAACCCGACATTTCAATTGCCCCGCAGAATGAAATTTCCCCGTCTCCTTGAGAAAAGTGAATATCTCCCATCGAAAGTTTCGCGCCTTCGACATAAACCGGGAAATAAATTCTCGAACCCCGCGACAGGTTTTTAATATCGCAATTGCCGCCGTGTTCGCGGGGAGGAACTGTGCGCGCCGCTTCTGCCGCAACTCGCTCGAATTCTGCCCCTTGCAGCGACCCCAAAACTGCATTGTTGGGGTTCGGCAGTGCTGCTAAAGGCGGCACTCTATCGGGATTTGTTGCTACTAATTCCGCTTCCCGTTTGTTCCATTTATTCAACAATTCCTGAGAAGGAGCGCAGCCGATTAAACCCGGATGAGTAATCCCAGCAAACCTGACTTTTGGTATGTGTCGGGAAGCGGTATAAATTCCCTGAAAATCCCAGATTGCTTTAGCAGCAGTCGGAAAATGTTCGGTCAAGAAACCGCCGCCGTTTTCTTTAGCAAAAATTCCCGTAAAACCCCATTCATCCCCTTGCAAAGCCCCGATATCGAGGATATCGACTACTAAAATATCCCCTGGCTGCGCGCCGTTAACGTAAATTGGCCCGCTCAAAACGTGAACTACTGTTAAGTCTATATCGCGAATGTCGTCGGGGTTGTCGTCATTTTTAATTTGTCCGTCTGTCCAGTCTTTGCACTCGATGCGAAATACATCGCCGGGATTGACGGAAACTACTGCTGGAATATCTGGATGCCAGCGATTGTGGCCGACTAATTCCTGTTCGGACATCGGTTTGGTCAAATCAACTTTGAAGAGAACTTGAGGCATATTCTGCACTCCTCTAGTTACTGATTTTTACATGGTACGCGCATCTTCGCCGATCTGATGGTTGATAAATGTAAATTATTATACTAATAAGTGGAGAAACCAAAAATATTTCAGAGAACGATTATCATTATTTAACTAATTGCAGGGAAGCGCCGCAGTCGTGGTATGTTTTTGATCGGGAATGTTTTTAAATTAAAAAATTAGTGACTGAAAATTTGACCAAACAACATATAGATCAAGTTAAAAATGGCTGGCACGGCAGCCTGAATTTAGTCTACGCTAACCGCAGCGGCTCAACTCAAATCATTCACAATCAAATGCAAGCGCCCCTCAAGGTGCAGCGCCCGTTTTATCCTGAAGGGAAAGACGTTTGTCACAGCGTCATCTTGCACACGGCTGGGGGAGTTGTCGGGGGCGATCGACTTTCCAGCCATTTTCACCTCCAACCCAACGCCAAAGCCTTGATTACAACGGCCGCCGCTGGTAAAATCTATCGCAGCAGCGGACTAGAATCACAACAAAATATTGACATTCAATTAGATATCGGTGCTAATTTAGAATGGCTGCCACAGGAAACAATAGTTTTTGACGGCGCAATATATCGGCAAAATTTGCGGGTAGAATTAGCACCAACAGCGAGGATTTTACTGTGGGAAATTACCAGATTTGGACGCAGTGCTAGGGGCGAAAAGTTCTTGTCTGGAGAATGGCGATCGCACACCGAAATCTGGCAGCAAAACAGCCCTTTATGGATTGACAGACAATTGCTCAAAGGTGGAGAAAAAATGCTCGAAAGTCCTCACGGGCTCGCAGGAAAACCCGTAGTCGCCACCCTCGCTTGGGTAGGCGAACCCGTCACCACAGAGTTCGTGGAAAAAGTGCGAGATTTGCCATCTGAGGCAACAATTTATCCTGGTAATTCCACCGTCGGCGTGACTCGTATTCCTAACGGTTTGCTGTGCCGATATCGCGGTACATCCACAACTGCAGCGAGAGACTGGTTTGTCAGCATTTGGCACTTGCTGCGCTTGTCTTTTTCAGAACGCCCTTGCTGTTTGCCCAGAGTTTGGATAAAATAGGATGATCTTTGAGTTTCAATGTATAGTTGCCCGTCTAACTAGATTATTCATCTCTTCTCTGACTCTGCGCCCTCTGCGCCCTTTGCGGTTTAATCATTCAGAAACAACCGTAAACGATATCATAACCAAATAATGCGATCGCACTTACAAGAATAAAAATGCAACTCACCCCCCAAGAAAAAGACAAACTGCTGATTTTCACCGCCGCCCTAGTAGCAGAGCGCCGGAAACAAAGAGGTTTAAAATTAAACTATCCAGAAGCACTAGCCTACATTTCCGCCGCCATTTTAGAAGGAGCAAGAGATGGCCTCACCGTCGCCGATTTAATGAGTTACGGAACAACTCTCCTGACGCGGGAAGATGTGATGGAAGGGATAGCAGAAATGGTGCATGAAGTCCAGGTTGAGGCGACTTTCCCCGACGGAACTAAGTTGGTAACAGTGCACGATCCGATCCGTTAAAAAAATCAACCAGAGAGACTCATAGGAGGAAAAGATGATTCCAGGAGAAATGATTGTTTCAGCAGGTGAAATAGAATTAAATGCCGATCGCCCAACGGTGCGGTTGCTGGTAGGGAATACGGGCGATCGACCCATTCAAATCGGTTCCCACTATCACTTTTATGAAGCCAACGAAGCCTTAGAATTTAATCGAGAACAAACAAAAGGAATGCGGTTGGATATCCCCGCAGGGACAGCCGTCAGGTTTGAACCGGGAGATGAAAGGGAAGTGCAATTAGTGCCGTTTGTTGGTACTCGTCAAGTCTACGGCTTTAATGGAAAAGTGAATGGTATGTTAGATGGATGAGGTTTTTAGAGGGACGAGACTTTTTGGCATAAATTAAAAAGAATAATTAGTAGGAGTATAATTCGATATGCCCGATCAAATTAGATTGTGGGAAATATCAAAGGATAAATTGAAGGAAATTACCCAATCTAAGTTAGACTTAGAATCTCGTTTAGAAACCTGGCTAGAGAATGATATTTCAATCCTAGCAGATGATCTCTTGGTAATTGGTCGGCAAGTGATTACTGATTATGGTGGACAACTTGACCTTTTATGTATAGATAGGAACGGAGATTTAGTCATTGTTGAGTTAAAGAAGGACAAAACAGCAAGAGAAGTAACAGCACAAGCCTTGGATTACGCCTCATGGGTTAAGGATTTGTCAAACGAGAGAGTTAGAGAAATTGCCAATGCTTATTTACTGACTAAAAATGGCAGTAACTTAGAAAAGGCTTTCTGTGAGAAATTTAGCTCAGAATTCCCGGATATTTTGAATGCTCAGCACAACATTATAATTGTAGCTGCACAGATTGATAGTAGTTCGGAAAGGATTATTAAATACTTATTAGAAACTTATGGGGTGAGAATCAATGTCGCAACATTCCAGTATTTCTGTGACTCTAGTGGTAGAGAGTTACTAGCAAGAAAATTATTGATTGAGGCTGAAATAAAACCTGTAAATATAATATCAAAAAGAAAGCCCAACTTGACCCTGGAAGAATTAGTTGAAATAGCAGATAGCAATGAAGTTGGAAAAGTGTATAGACTACTTTACAACGAAATTATACCACAAATATTTTGGATAAATACAACAACAAGAGGTCTGGCATTGAGAGGAACAAGTCAAAATAGCCAAGTTATCTTCAATCTTTTGTTAACTGAAAGCACGCCTAGGGAGGGTCTAAAGTTTAAGGTATACATAGATAGATTGTCAAACTATTTAAACATTGATGTAGAAGAGTTTGCTAATTTGTTACCTAACTATCAAGAAATAGCACAAGATGATTTTTTTGGTTCAATTGGTGAAGGATTCTTTAAAACAGAAGAACAGGTGAACCAGTTTGTGGGAAAATTAAATCAAGTAAGGAGCTAATTAATATGAGTTACAGAATGGATCGCCGCGCTTACGCGGAAACTTTCGGACCGACAACGGGCGATCGCGTCCGGTTAGCCGATACAGAATTATTCATAGAAGTTGAAAAAGACTTCACAACCTACGGAGATGAAGTTAAATTTGGCGGTGGCAAAGTCATTCGCGACGGCATGGGACAGTCGCCTATTTCTAATGCAGACGGCGCTGTTGACACGGTGATTACTAATGCTTTAATATTAGATTGGTGGGGAATTGTAAAAGCAGATGTTGGGATTAAAGACGGCAAAATTTACAAAATTGGTAAAGCCGGAAATCCTTATATTCAAGACAGAGTAGATATTATTATCGGGCCTGGTACTGAAGTGATTGCCGGTGAAGGAATGATTCTCACCGCTGGGGGGATTGACACTCACATTCACTTTATTTGTCCGCAGCAAATTGAAGTGGCGATCGCCTCTGGAATCACGACAATGATCGGCGGCGGCACTGGCCCTGCAACGGGTACAAACGCCACAACTTGCACTCCGGGGCCTTGGCATATGTACCGAATGCTGCAAGCAGCCGACGCTTTCCCGGTAAATCTAGGATTTTTAGGTAAAGGAAATAGCAGTCAACCCCAAGGATTAGTCGAACAAATCTTTGCCGGTGCAATGGGTTTGAAACTCCACGAAGATTGGGGAACTACACCAGCAACGATCGACACTTGTTTGAGTGTAGCTGACGAGTACGACGTGCAAGTTGCAATTCACACTGATACTCTCAATGAAGCGGGATTTGTGGAAGCTACAATTGCGGCTTTTAAGAATCGAGCTATTCATACTTACCACACCGAAGGTGCTGGTGGCGGACACGCACCAGATATTATTAAAGTGTGTGGACAAGCTAATGTTTTGCCCTCGTCAACTAACCCGACTCGCCCTTACACTGTCAATACTTTAGAAGAACATTTAGATATGTTGATGGTTTGCCACCATTTGGATCGAGGCATTCCTGAAGATGTGGCTTTTGCTGAATCGAGAATTAGAAGGGAAACTATTGCTGCTGAGGATATTTTGCACGATTTAGGTGCTTTTAGTATGATTGCTTCTGACTCGCAGGCGATGGGAAGAGTTGGAGAGGTGATTATTCGGACTTGGCAAACGGCACATAAAATGAAGGTGCAGCGGGGGAATTTACCCCCCCTAACCCCCCCTTATCAAGGGGGGGAAACAAGAGGGATAACCCCCCCTTATCAAGGGGGGGAAACAAGAGGGATAACCCCCCCTTACCAAGGGGGGGAAACAGAGGGGATTAATGACAATTTTCGGGTGAAGCGGTACATTGCGAAATATACAATTAATCCGGCGATTACTCACGGAATTAGTCAGTATGTCGGTTCGGTGGAAGAGGGGAAATTGGCGGATTTGTGTTTGTGGCGGCCGGCTTTTTTTGGGGTGAAACCGGAACTGGTAATTAAAGGAGGGGCGATCGCCTACGGGCAGATGGGAGATGCTAACGCCAGCATTCCCACGCCACAACCGGTGCATATGCGGCCGATGTTTGGCAGTTTTGGCGGGGCGATTGGGGCGACTTGTCTGACGTTTGTTTCGCAGGCTGCGCGCGATCGAGATATTGCCGCACAGCTAGGTTTGCAAAAGCCCACTGTAGCAGTTTCCGGAACCCGACAAATTAGTAAAAGAGACATGAAACTCAACGATTATTTGCCACAAATGGAAGTCGATCCAGAAACTTATGAAGTCAGGGCGGATGGGGAATTGTTAACTTGCGAACCGGCAACAGTTTTGCCAATGGCCCAGCGGTACTTTTTGTTTTGATATAAGTTCGTAGCATAGTAGATATGTAGGTTGGGTTGAGGAACGAAACCCAACTCCAACGCTTCGTTAAAGCCAACCTACATATCTGGAGTTGGGTTTCACTTCGTTCAACCCAACCTACGTATATTATCAGCGATCGAGCGGGTCTGATATACTCCTGAAATAATTGGTGGTGAAATTCAATTTCCTCCGGCTTTGCCGCCACCTGCAACAAGCGATCGCACTATCAAACCCTGACACAAAAACCAAAAATAAAGTGCAATATTAATCCCGCTCAACAGTTTCGGTATTCCCTCCAGCAAGCTCGAAATGATCTCGTTTTTCAAAGGCAGCGCTTCTGCAAAAAAGGCAACAAATAACAAACCAACGCCACTCAGCAGTAAAGGATAGGGAGTCGAGCGAATTTGTCTCCGAAAAGCTAATCCGTATGCAATTGCCAGCACCGCGTAAAATATGACAATTGTCACTTTCGGAAAACCCGCACGGCCCAGATGAACGTGGGTGCGAAAAACTTCATTGAATAGAAAGCAACCTGCAAACAGTGCCGAATATAAAATAAATCGATTTTCTGGGCGATCGGGTTGAATAATTCTCAGCAATCCCAAGGTAAAAGCGCACACCATTACCGATAAATAAAATAACATTTGAAACGCCAAGAAAAAGAAACCTGCACCCGGATACGTGGCAGAACAAGGCGGCAAAAATAACCCTTTTACTGAAGAACCGAATAAACTCAGACACGCCGTCACTAGCCCAACTAGCACTAAAGTTAGACTATTGAACAACAATACAGTTCTGTAATTTGCCATAATTAATAACTAAGAAATAACAACTAACAATAGTATATTGCCCGTCAAACTATTTTTTTGCCTTAGTGCGGATTCAGTAAGGTGCATGACAACACCAACTGCACGCTAAACAGCGCAGATGTTTTGTGAATTTATACGGATTGCTGTGCGTGCATCTGTGGCTAATAATCTTCTGAGGCAGCTATAGCAATGCTAAATGACTCGTAAATTTTTTACCCCACCCCAACCCTCCCCGAAGCCGCGGGGAGGGAGTAAGAAATTCACAGTCGCTAAGGCAGGTAAGATTCCCCCACTACGGGAAGTTTTATTTTTATTTATTATCACCTAAAACTCAGGAGAGTCTTAATCGCTTGGTAAACTCAATTTTAATACCTGTCCAACAGATACCTCGTGCTTGTGCGTCGCTACTACCACGGCACCTTCTAATCGCGGATCGTAACATCCAACCCAAGCCGCAGGATGACATTCGTGTACTAAATACCCGTACAGCCAAATTGCCCCTCTACCTTCAATGACAATTCCTTGGCTCAATTGAACGTCTTGAGGAAGTTTCAAACCTTGTAAATCATTGGGTGTGATAATACCGTCTTGAGTTGTAATTCGCAAGCGCAAATGTTGGTAAGCTAAACCGTCTTGAGTTTGATGTGGGATTATTTTTAATTCAATAGGATTCATTGGATGCACAAATGTTGAAGGCTGCGATCAAATCATATCATGTCCGGTAGTATGGGCGGGGGCGGGTTTATTATATTGTAGATTATGGGCAATTATTGTTTGTGAACCCGCCCCTACAAAATTTAATATCATACAAGTCCGAATCAAACAGACATGATATCATCTACCTTTTAGGGTAAATTGGGAATCCGATCGCCAACTTTGAGTCCCAATTGGGCCGCCCTTCCGCCTCTGAGTTCAATAACTCCGTCAACGGGAACATCCGGGCCGTAGTTGGGGCAGGTTTCGCTCAAACACGGCGGTACGTTAGGAATTATTGCCTGCACTACGCCTTCCCGCAGAAAAACCATATCGAGTTCAATTAACACGTTTTTCATCCAAAAACGCACGTTTCGCGCGGGTTCGATGGGGAAAAACATTCCCCTGTCATCCGGTAATTCTGTCCGAAACATTAAACCTGTCGCTTGTTCTTGGGGAGTTTGCGCCACTTCCAGTCCGATCCTCTGCGAGGGCTCCGCTAACGCGCGATCGGCTATAATCGTGTTAACAGAAATTGGCAAAAGCTGACCCTTATCTAGTCCGCCAAACAGCGACATAAAGTTGGATTCAGTCAGATTAGAATTTCCCGAAACAACTCCTAAATAATTACCAGAGTTTTTGTCTTTCATAATAGTTTGGTTGTCGGCAACAGAAAGCTCCAAATCGCTAAACTTCATGCCATCGGTCAAGACAATTTTATCATTGCCGTTGCCAAAATCTGTAATTATATCGGCTTCAGTAATAGTAGATGCGGCGGAGGTTCTTTCAATCACAAATAAATCATCCCCCGCGCCTCCTGTTAAGATATCCCCGCCTTCGCCGCCTATTAGCAAATCATTACCCCGATCGCCAAAAATCCAATCCGACTCTTGTCCTCCATAGATTGTATCGCTTCCCTGACCACCCGACAGCGTATCAGCGCCTTCATTTCCTGCTAGCAAGTCATTTTCCCGATCGCCAAAAATTCGGTCGTTTCCCCCCAAACCTTGAATAGTATCATTACCTGCAAATCCTCTAATCGTATCGTTGCTGAGAGTTCCCAGGAGAAAATCGAAGCCGAAAGTACCGTCGATGTTAACCATTTTGCGTTTAATGATGGGTTTAATAGAAGGAAGATTTGGCGATCGGCATCCGCCAACCGGTACCAAAAGCTCGATCGCTAATTTTCAAACCCGGGGCTGCTTGCCGCCGTTTAAACTCCGCTTGCCTCACTAATTTTACTACACGTTTAACCACCGCTTCATCGTGTCCTGCCGCCACAATTTGTTGAACCGATTCGTGATGTTCGATCGACCGCTGCAAGATGTCATCCAAAACATCGTAATCCGGCAAAGAATCTTGGTCAATTTGCCCCGGTTTCAGTTCAGCACTAGGCGGTTTAGTAATAATATTAACCGGAATAATTTCCTTTCCCAGGGGCGGGTACGGGGGTGGGTAGGGAGAGGGCGGGCACGGGGGCACCGCCCCTACATATCCCCCAGAATTCAGCCACCTACAAAGCGAATAAACGCGAGTTTTCGGCACATCGGAAATCACCGCCAATCCCCCATTCATATCGCCGTAGAGGGTGCAGTAACCCACCGCCATTTCCGACTTATTGCCAGTCGAAAGCAGCAAATGTCCGAACTTATTAGAAATTGCCATCAACAGATTGCCTCGAATCCGCGATTGAATATTTTCCTCAGCAATGCCGAAAGTTGTATTGGCAAACAAATCGGCGAGAGTGCGATCGTAAGTTTTCATCAAATCGTCGATCGACAACATTTCGATCGCGATGCCCAGATTTCGGGCTAATTCCAAAGCATCATTAACCGAATGATCCGAACTATAAGGAGAAGGCATCAACACCCCTAGAACATTTTCGGGCCCGATCGCGCAACTGGCGATCGCCGCCACCAAAGCCGAATCTATTCCGCCACTCAAACCGAGTACAACCTTAGAAAAACCACATTTGCGAACATAATCTCGCACTCCCAAAACCAAAGCCGCCCAAATTTCTGCATCTCCAACCGCCGGATAAAAACTCAAATCAGTTGTGGAACGGGCATCTTGCCCGTTCCCGCTGCCAACGCCACTGCCGATCGAACCTAGTTTTTGTCGTCCTTCACCTAATCCCAAATCAGTTGTGGAACGGGCAAGATGCCCGTTCCCGCTGGCAACTAAATCTTGTTTAGCTGCATCATATTCCAGCACCGCAAAATCCGTTTCAAAAGAAGCCAATACCTGAATTAAATCACCCTTTCGATTCACAGCAAAACTGCTGCCGTCAAAAATAATATCGTCATTTCCCCCTATTTGATTAGCATAAATAATCGGTATCCCGCAGCGGATGACGCTGTGCTGCAACATAGCCGATCGCACTCCCCGCTTCAGAGCAGAATAAGGCGATGCCGACAAATTCACCACTAAATCTACACCCAATTTTGCCAAATCGGAAATAGGATCGCCCGCGTAACTGCGTTTACCCCAAAACTCCTCATTGTTCCACAAATCTTCACAAATTGTTACGCCTATTTTGACTTTGCCAATAGAAAAGTAATTGCTGTTTTCTCCCGGTTCAAAATATCTATCTTCATCAAATACATCATAAGTAGGCAACAAGCGTTTATGAAAAACTTGTTTGACCACGCCATTTTGCAACAAAACAGCGCTATTAAACAATGATTTTCCGCCGCGTTTAACAGCATTAGCATTAGGTAAGGCAGTGCCTGCTATGACTGCCAACTCCGGCGGCAAAGCTTGCGCCAGTTGCAGCAACTGTGCACCTGCATCTGCAATGAAACTCGGATTGATTAACAAATCGCGCGGCGGATAACCGATCAGGGAAAGTTCCGGTGTTAGCAATAAGTTTGCGCCCTCAACCTCAGCTTTTTTCGCAGCCTCCAGAATTAGGTTGGAGTTGCCAAAGATATCACCAATAGTAGGATTGAGTTGTGCGATCGCAATTTTCATATTACCAAATCACTTAATAAATATTGCTAACAGTCCGCCCGCGCGGACTTACTTTCCTATAGTCCTAGATTTGAATGTAGCGAAAGATTACTTTGATTTGTAATGTTTCAACTCTTCCTCAATATAATAATTTACCAAATCCCGGTAAATATTTTCAACCACATCAGGATTCAAACCCGATTGTTGAGCCCACTCGCGCCGCTGCTGTAACATATCGTGAAAGCGATCGAACGATTTAACGCTAGCTTCACTCGTTTTGAACCTTGCTGCAGCGATGACGTATTGAAATCTCTTGCTCAAAGCCTCGATCACTTCTCGATCGATGATATCAATTTCCTCCCGAACTTCGTGAATATTAGCGCATTCATCTGGATCTTTCATAGTCCGTACTCCTTAATAGCTTCTATTCTCATGTTACTAAATTGCTCCCCGAATGTCATCCAATAAACAGCTAGATAAACACCAGAGGCTTATTTTTGAAAGGAGCAAAAGCGGTCGCATCAAAGCGGTACAAACTAGCAGGGCGGCCCGCCCCGCGCGAAACCTTAACACCGGTATCGCACAAAAAACCCAATTTCAACAATCGAGCTCTAAAATTAGAATAATCAGAAAAATTTTCCCCCAAAATAGTTGTATAAAGTTGATACAAATCGCTCAAAGTAAAAAGTTCCGGCAACACTTCAAAAGCTACCGGGCTGTATTCAAGTTTGTTACGCAGTCGCCGATATCCGTATTCGAGAATTTGATTGTGATCGAAGGCCAGCTTAGGAACTTGTTGCACGGGATACCAAGCAATGCCGCCGACGCGGTGGCCCACACCCGCGACTACACTCCCAGCAATTAACTCAGCTTCCTCAAAACGAACCAAAGCAAAATAACTCACCGAAAGATAGCGATCGCCCCTGGTAATTTCCCGAGGATCGCGCCCCGGTTCTCCGAAAGTATACAATTGCTCCAGATACAAATTTTTTACCCTAATTTTCTCAGACAAAATCCGGTAAGCCGCATTTTCTAGAGACTCTCCGTGTCGCACCAAAGTACCGGGAAGACTCCAAGAATCGATAAACGGTTCGTCTGGCCGCATTAGCAACAGCACCAACAAGCGGTTCTGCACGGTATCGACGGAAAAAATAACATTATCTACTCCTACTTTAAAGTCAGCTAATGAGCAACCCTCGCTCTTGTTTGTGCCTCGTGCCATGCGTACAAATGCTCCCTATGGATGTAATCTTCGATGGTGGGAGTCAGAGCTTCCCTGTCTCCTTTTTCCCGATAGGAAGTAGAAGAAACATTGGGAGCACTCAAAGATGCGATCGCCACCTCTGCACCCATGCGCCTCAACTGCCACAAATCTAATTGTTCTGATGGATAACCGGGTCGCGGTACTATCAGCAAGTCCACTTGTTTTAACAATTGTTCAAATTTGTACCAGCGAGACAGTTGCCCCACCAAGTCCGAACCTATTACCAGCGTCAAATCTGCATTCGGCCACAGCAATTTTGCTTGTTCCACAGTTTCCACAGTCCTCGGACTGCTGAGTTCTGGATGCAAGCAAAGATTGTGTCTGGGCGAATTAATTTCTTGAATCATTAACAGCAGCATTGCCGATCGGTGTTCTAGAGAAGTTTGGTGCGACTTAAAAGGATTGTCCGACGCCCAAACTGCTACCCAATCAAAATGTTGCGAAAGCCAACTCAGAATTGTTTTATGTCCCGCTGTTGGTGGATCGGCACTGGTTCCAAAAAGAGCAATCTTCTGCATAGGGAATCGGTAATTGTTGACTGTTGACTGTTGACTGTTGACTGTTGACTACTGACTACTGACTTCAATCTAAAATCTAAAATCTAAAATCTAAAATCGATTGACTCTTTTTCGTTTTTTCGGTGAGACTCTGCAAATCTGTAGAAATTTCCACTGACGGCGAAATCGGGTTGTCAAGTTGACGAGTTTCGGGTCGAAGACTGGCGACAGAAGCAGCAGTGCGTTTGGCGATATCCTCCAAACTTTCCTGGTTCTTGACTCGTTTTCCCTCCTTGAAAACCAACTCCATTAATGGTAAGTAAGAATCGCAATTGTGAATATTTTCTCCCGACAATCCTAAACAATCTCCGAGAATTTGCCCATTTTCAATATGTCTAAAAATTTGCTTTCTTCCTGGATATGTTACCTTGCCGCTTGCCTCTTTCATCACCGGAATTCCGTCAATTTCCACCAACTTATAAACACCGTTCACAGGGGAACCGCTGACTAACTTGGTTCCCAAACCGTAACCGTCAATGCAAGCACCGCTACTTTTTAATTTAGCAATTTCTCGATCGTCCAAATCGCCACTAGCAAAAATTGGAACCCCAGGCAGGATCGATCGAACTTCCCGCGACAGCACCGCCAAATCGCCCGAATCCAGCCGCACGCCTTCCAACTGCATTTCACCGCTGTTTACTCGATCGGCCAACATCCGCGCCGCCCCCACAGTATCATAAGTATCGATCAGCAGTGGCGCCCCCGGAAAATAGCGGTGAAAAGCTGCAAACGCCTGATTCTCGCTGCCTTCGAGGGCGGCAACAGCCATTACCAAAGCATGGGCGATCGTACCGACAGGCTTGCGGCCCAACTTCAAAGCAGCCAAAACATTAGAAGTTCCGTCGAACCCCGCAGCCAGAGCCGCCCTAGCCGCCCAAACAGCAGCTTGAGGCCCAAAAGCCCTGCGCGTCCCGAATTCCAGCAACTTAGCCTCCGGGCCCGCCGCATCCCGCAGTCTGGCCGCCCGCGTCGCAATCAAAGTTTGATAATTTATCGCATTCAACAAATAAGTCTCCACCAACTGAGCCTGCCACAGAGAAGCCTCAATTCGCAGCAGTGGCTCATTGGCAAACACCGCCGTCCCCTCCGGCACCGCCCAAACATCGCCAGTAAAACGGGCTGTGGCGAGTAAAGTCCAAAATCGTTCCGGGGCGCCGGCAAAAATCCCAGTGGACTGCAAAGCCTCAATTTGCGACTGAGAAAACCGAAATTTCTCCAAATAATCGATAACTTGAGCCAAACCCATCGCGATCGCGTAGCCAAAACCTTCTGGCAGCCTGCGCGCGAACAACTCAAAACTCGCGGCCCGCCCGTCGATCCCTTCCCCGACGTAACAAGCGGACATCGTTAGCTGGTAGAGATCGGTCAAAAGGCTGTAATCTGCTGAAGAAACCGTTAGTTCCTGGTCTTCTAAGATTTCTTCAAAACCTGTGAGCTGCAGGCTTTCTGTGGTAGTTTTCATAAAAAAAACCCCGGACAAACTTCTTTTTCTTAATTATAGTGACAAACACCATATCTTTTTGTAAATATTTGATGAAGATTGCAGATATTTGTCGGATAAATTCGCTTATAATGCCCTTTGATAGCGGATTTCGGTTAATTTGTACATTAATATTATGGTAAATTCAATATAAATATTGAATTTAACAAACTCAGGAATTAAGCACAAACACTCAAGCGTTCCGGGTTTTTTGCGAAAATATTTCGTTGCAGCCTTTGAATAGAGTTAGAAAACCCGGTTTCTGACCGTCGGGAGGGCGATCGCGAGTGCTGGAGTTGAGCGAGGAAATAATCTACCAGCAAAAGGTCGATCGTCCAAAAATGCGTAATTTCTCCAAGCTTCAGCTTGCTTCGATGTTGCAGACCAATAAGTAATTCAAATAAATATTGCTAAACTCATCCACAGCCCCAAAATCAGAGTAATATTAAAAGTATCAGAACTCAGACAAGAGAGGCAGATTCTATGAATCTTTCTAAATCTTTGGCAAACGCGATGCGTTACGTTTCGGAAGCAGCGGTGCGGATTTTTAGCCCCAGTGATGACAACTATCCCAATAGTGGAGTTCAACCTTTTGAGGGTAAGCTCTCCAAAAGTTCTAAATCGAAAGAATGAACAGCCCTCCCGGCAGTTTCTAGTGAGTTCGGCACAGGCATTCCGTCTTTAACCGTGCGTTCTCAAGACGGTTTTGCCTTTGATTTAGAAGTAGCTCAGATTATTCACGTCGGCGCTTTGGATGCTCCAAAAGTCATCTCTCGCGTCGGCTCAATGCAGAATTTAGTAGACCACGTTTTGCAGCCGACAATTGGCAATTATTTCCGCAATTCGGCTCAAGCTTATTCTGTATTAGATTTTCTCTCCGCAAGAAGCGGCAGACAAGCGGAAGCCGCCGAGTATATCAAAGCAGCTTTGCGTACCTACGACGTGCAAGCTATTGATACTTTGATCGGGGATATTTTGCCGCCTGCAGAGTTGATGCAAACTCAAACAGATCGCAAAATTGCTGAGGAACAGTGCAAGACTTATGAGGTGCAGCAATTAGCACAAACTCAGCGGCAACAATTGGTGCGGGAAACGGCGCTAGCTGAGATTCAACAAGAGATGGTAAAATCCGAACAAGGCGTGAAGATTTCTGAGTTGAAAGCGAATTCTCAGGTGAAACAAGCTCAAGGCGAAGCAGAGTCGATTCGGGTGAAGGGAAATGCTCAAGCTGAAGCTTATCGCGCGGGTGTTGTAGCTTTGGGAGGTTCGGGTTATACGGCTTTGCAGTTAATGCAAATTATAGGCGATCGCAACGTGCGAGTTGTGCCGGATGTTGCGGTAACAGGCAACGGTAGCGGTGGCGGTTTGGTTGATGGTTTGCTGGGAATGATGATGTGGAATCAAACGGGCAAAAATGGAGAAAATGGAGGAGAATTACCTGTAGTTAAGTTACAGAAATCCGAGCCGACTGTTTTGGAATCTGCGACAAAGTTACCAGTAGCAAAAGTCCATTCAGCAAAGCCCCCGAAATCTCGCGCTCATTCGCCGGTTGGGAATTCTGAGTCTGATATTGATGCGCGGTTTGATGAATTGCCGTTTGACGATCGATCTTTTAGTTAGGCTGTGCAGTTTGTAGTCACAAACCAGAATACTCACAACCCCGACTTCTTGGAGAAGTCGGGATTCTAATTATCTCGATCGATAATATCTTTACTCTTCACTCCAAGCACTGATCAACTCTATTTGATTTTGCATTTCTGCCGCTGATTTGGCAGAAATTAGACTCAAAAGGCGACGCATTTGTTCTCCCACTGAATAATTTTGCTGTCCTAAAATAATTCCTGCATGAGAATCTCCTCTTTCTAGCCAATTGGTATGGATTCTATAAAAATCCCTAATGTTGAAACTATAAATTACCCTTTGATTAGTAAAAGCCCAAATTAATTGCTCTTCATCGCTGCGAGATAACATCCCTGTTTCGGAAACTGTAATGACATCTACACCACGACTTTGTAAAGCTTGCAATAGTTTTTTACTTCGTGAATCTTCATCTAAGTAAAGACGAATTTGGCTCATGCTTTCTTCTGCATTTTTAGCCGATTTAATGCTGCCAAACGTTCATATTCAGCTTGTTCAGCCGCTAAATCTGCTTCTATTTCTGCTCGATTTGCGTGATAATAAGTCAGTGCAGCATAAACTTGTGCTAAGGTGAGATGATCCAGATCCGCTGCTATTTCCTCAGCACTATTACCTTGTTTGTATAAGACTACGATTCGCTGCACCGATGTGGCAGTACCTGCAATAATAGGGATGCCACCGCGAAGGTGCGGATCGCGGATAATGAAAGTGCCAATATCAGTTAAAGTTGGCATAGGTGAATATGGGGTTATAAATTAGAACTTAATTATAGCATAATTTTATTAAACTTTTGAGCTATAATCAAATCAACCTGTCCTAAGTGTTCCACAAGATAAGAAGCAAGAGGATTTGCTATGTTAACTACTGTTCGAGAAGTTTACGATCGCGTTCTGTCTACCCTTTCACCAAAGGATAGACTGCGCTTGGCAACTCTTATTCTCAACGATTTGGTGCAGCAAAATCTGTCGGTTGTCGATGAAAGCGAGACTTGGACTGAGGAAGATAAACTCGATGTGACGGCATTTTCTTTGCAGTACGCGGCAACCATTTTTTCTGAAAATGAGGAGATGTAATAGTGTCTTTTAATCCTGGTGATGTGGTGACAGTAGATTTTCCTGGTGTCACTGGCATTAAACGTCGTCCGGCTGTAATTCTATCATCAGTTATCTATAACACAACCCGCTCTGATGTAATAGCTGGACTCCTGACTACACAGACAACTGTTTTAGGTTTAACTGATTATATACTTCAAGATTGGGCAACAGCGGGTTTACGAGTCGCTTCAGTTTTTCGCAGTTTTATTGTCACTCTACCCCCATCTTCCAACTTAGTTCTAATTGGTCATCTGTCGGAACGTGACTGGAAGGAGGTTCGTGCTTGCTTGAAATTAGCTCTTGCGGATTTGGAATGATATAGTTGTTACTGTTTGACTAAGAAGTGTTCGATAAAATCCTCTTTAGAGCAGATTATAATTGAATTTTGCCGACTTACTTTATGAAATATTTTGCCCTACTACCGTGCTTCTACATAGTCACAGAGAGTAGTTGGTTCGGGAATGGGTAAACCCTCCTCTCGCAACCCTTCTAAGTGAAATTCGATCGCTTCTTTAATTTGCTGCTGTACTTCCGCAAGGGTAGCGCCTGTGGCTGCACATCCGGGTAAATCTGGCGCATAAGCTGAATAGTTATTCGGTGTTTTTTCAATGACAATGGCATAACGCATCACTTAGTCTCGAATTTAGAGTAGATTAGGACTTACGCACTGACCAAAGAAACCGGGTTTTTACCGAATCTGCTGGCTACAACCAAATATTTCCTAAAAAACCAGGTTTCTGAACCCCAAACAGTTTGTGTTGGCTAATTGTTATCACCCGAATTTCGCGAGTCTGTTGTTTGAAGAGTAAACCCCCGCGTAGCAGGTAATGAAATGACCAAAAGCCGATAACTTCGTAGAAAAAGGTTCTCAAAAAAAGACTTGACAAAGGGCTGAAATCGCTATAAATTACACCTTACAGCTCTTGATGCGAGAGAAGAAGCATCACCTCACCAACCCTAAACCTCCTAACCCCTTGCCCCCCGCCCGTCGGGAGCTGACCACTAGGTGCTTGTTTATTATAGGTTAGGTCACTGTTGTTCAACCAACTGCCTCCTTTTCGCCAACCCATATCATCGCCCAGCTTGCATCCAGTCTCATAATCAATTTTACCACCAACAGACAACCAGATTTTTTTCTGGACGCTAAAGCCAAAGTGACCCTGACTGTATTTTACCCACAATTGGTCGATCGTCCGCAAATCATCGCAAGGAAAATTCTTGATCGATTCCGTTGTGAAATAACGTTCGTTCTCCCGTCTAGCAGCTTTCAGCATCACCTTGAGTGTTTCCTCATCCGCCTCTTTCCATTTCCCCGCCGCCAATAAATCCCGCAGATGAGAATAGTCAATACCCCGCGCCGATTTAAGCTGCACCGAAACACCGGCAACCGTTGGCGGAATCGGTTCCCGCAGATAACTCAACCAATCTTTCATCGACTGCGGCCGCTTTTGCGGTTCGGATGCCATCCCTTTTTCTATTGCTAAACTCACCCAATCTTTCACCCCAAAATCTTTCGCAGGTGGCAATGCTTCATTTCTAAAATGCCGATTGAGGGAAGCTGTTGGCACTTTTCCCGTTACCGCATAATACAAAGAAGCAGCCAAAGCATAAATATCAACTGTTGGTTTACCACTCCCTTCAATATGCTGTTCCCAAGGAGCAAAAGCAGGGTTATGAGGATGTCTGCTACTAATAATAGTTGGCATTAATTCACTCGCCAGCCCAAAATCAATTAATACTGCTTGCCCGTTGGGGCGCAACATAATATTACCCGGATGGGCATCTCGATGGACAATTCCTGCTTGGTGAACATCACTTAATGCTTCTCCAATTTGGCGGATAAGTGCCACCGCTTCTGTATCCGGGAGTCGCCCCCGTTGCCGTACTGTATCAAATAAACTTTGGCCGACGATTAAATCCATTACCAAACAGTGAAGGCCTTTTTCCTCAAACAAATCGCTAATGCGGACAATTCCAGGATGCGCGTTTTGGCAAAATTTTGCTAAGATTTGCCCTTCGCGGATAAATCTGCGGACGAAGTGGGCGTATTCCGGGTCGTTTTGCAAACTCACATTCGGTGTTTTGAGGACAACTTGATAGTTGAGTTGCAAATGTGTTGCTTTGTAGGTAAGGCCAAATCCCCCTTGTGCGAGGATGGTGTCGATGCGGAGAGGGCGAGTTTTGAGGATTTGTCCGGGCGTCCACAGCATGGCAGGTTGGTTAAATACTCTTTAGTTGCTAATTATGATAAACTGTCTCGCCTTTAAAAAGCAATGAAAAGGAAGCATTCTCAGGATTTACGCACTCCGATTCAAGAAACCGGGTTTTTAGAGAATCTCTCGGTGACAGTGCGTCTTACCGTAAAAACCAGGTTTCTGGACTAAAGTCCTTACTACCAACAAAAATATGGTTTTAAATTCAAGCAGTTGTTTTGACTGGATGCAGCGGAAAGAAAACAGCCGGCGAGACGCGGAAAAACTCTGCAAGCTTTTGTATGTGTTCGGTTGTAAGTGGGCGCTTTTCACGGAGGATATCTGAGACAATAGACTCGGTTTTAAAAATAGGAACTAAATCTTTTTGTCTGAGCTCAAATTCTTCGATTAAAGCCTTTAATAGTTCTACTCCGTAAATGTCAGGTATGGGTTCTAAAGTTTGCTCGTACTCATAAACAAGGGTTCCCAGTACGTTGAGGTAGTCGCGTTCGTCGGGAGTCAGTTCGCCTTTATCCAACAAAGAGTCGATCGCTTCTTGAGTTGCCCTTAACTCCTCCTCAGCAGTTATGGGTCGCGGCGGAAATGTTTTGAGTAGTTCGATATAAGCGCTAGAGTTGTTCATGTGAGGAGGCAATATTAAGTAAGTAATATTTTATCATTTTAGTTGACTGATTGAATTGTTTAACTGCAGATGAACTCCGATTAACGCGGATATAATTTAGTTATTTATCCCTCATAACTCTTGATGCAATTCCTCGCTATTGAAAACTTTGTACCGATCGCAGTACAATCGATCGATATTGCATCTGAGGAATCTCCCATGTCAGAACAGTTTTCCACTGAGATTAGCGATCGCATCTGCACTCACATGAACGAAGACCACGCTAGTGCGGTGGTGCTGTACGCTCAAGCATTTGGCGACCAACCAGAGGCGACAGAAGCTCAAATGCTCGCTATTGATGCCAATGGCATGGATTTAACCGCTAAAGTCAACGACGAAACAGTGCCTGTTAGAGTAAATTTCGATCGCACTTTAAAAGACGCCGAAGATGCTCACCACACTCTCATTGATATGGTGAAACAAGCTCGAAAAGTTGCTAAGTAGTCAATTGCCTACTATTCTGTTATAATTTTAACGTTTGCAGTACGGACTTTAGTCTGGTTAAATAGTTGTTAAGGACTCAAGTCCTTAGTGAAAACCTTTAGTTAGGTTAATTTTTTTAAAAGACTAAAGTCCGTACTGCCAAAAAAATATTTAATAAAGTTTAATTTTACTCTAAAATATCCACTAAAATGACAGAAAATAACCCAAGTCCCAAAGAATTAGATGTCGTCAAGGGTAGTAAAAATAACCATTTCGAGGCACTGGTAAAGCGACTAGATTTGATGATTCGCGCCCGCTATTCGCTGCTGTACATTGTCGGCGCGGAGGAAGAACCGGTCGAAGCCGTAATTGCCCAAGTAGCGCTGCAAGTAACTCCCCCGCGCCGGGTGTTGTTCTGGGATCTCGTGCGCGGCTGGGAGGATAACGGTTCTGGGAAAGGTTCGGTAATGGCGGCGCTCGATCGCGTCAGCAAAACTGCTGTTGAAGAATATACCATATTTGTACTGCGGGATTTGCACCCAACTTTGAAATATCCCTACAGCGAAAAAAGCGCGCCGGTAGTGCGAGAATTGCGGAATTTAACGCGGGAATTGAAGCGCAGCAAAAAAACTATAGTTCTTACTTCTCACACGCTGGAATTGCCGGAGGAATTGAAAGAAGAAGTAACAGTAATTGATTTTCCTTTGCCCAACGTGCAAGAAATCGATAGTTTAATTTCCCACGTTGTGGAAAAGCCGCAACAGTTGCAAGTTAGCGGTTTAGCAAGGGAACAGTTAGTTAAAGCTTGTCAGGGTTTGAGCCGCGCTCGAATCGGGCGGGTTTTGGCTAAAGCTTTGGCCGCCAAACAGCAAATTAACGAGTCAGATATTGACGGAGTTTTGGAGGAAAAACAGCAAGCAATTCGCCAAACGGGCATTTTGGAGTTTTTCAACTCCAGAGAATCCCTAAAAAGTGTGGGCGGCTTGGAGAATTTGAAACAGTGGGTAAAAATGCGGCAAGATGCTTTTACTGACGAAGCGCGTCGCTACGGCATACCCAATCCTAAAGGAGTTTTGTTAGTAGGAATTCAAGGTACAGGCAAATCTTTATCGGCGAAAACAATAGCCTCAGAATGGCGTTTGCCGCTGCTACGATTGGATACTGGGAGATTGTTTGGCGGCGTGGTCGGGGAGAGCGAAAGTCGCGTCAGGCAAATGATACAATTAGCAGAGGCGATCGCACCTTGCGTTTTGTGGATCGATGAAATAGATAAAGCCTTCGGCAACATTATCAGCGGCAGCGACGGCGATTCGGGAACTTCGCGCCGGGTATTCGGCAGTTTGATTACTTGGATGCAGGAAAAAACCAGTCCGGTGTTTATTGTCGCAACTGCAAATAACGTCAGGATTTTGCCGGCTGAGTTGCTGAGAAAAGGCAGGTTTGATGAAATTTTCTTTTTAAATTTGCCCTCAGAATCGGAAAGGCAAGATATTTTTAAAGTGCATTTGCAGCGACTGCGGCCAACTAGATTGCGCGAGTTTGATTTGGGAGTTTTGGCGAAACGCGCTGAGAATTTTAGCGGTGCAGAAATTGAGCAAGTGGTAATTGATGGATTGTACCGAGCCTTTGGCACTTTTGTCAACGGACAGCGCCGGGATTTGATGACCGAGGATATTTTGAGGTCGATCGAGGATACTGTACCTTTAGCTGCGATCGCGCGATCGCAAATTGAAGATTTGAAGCGCTGGGCGGCGGAAGCGGGCGCGAGAACAGCATCTAACGATACTCATTTAATTGATGAATTGAAACGCTACAGCCAGCGGCGAAGAGATGCGATCGACAATTAACTTAATTTCTAGGGTGCCTCAGTTCATATCTAATTTATTCTCGGAAAATTTATAGCCACCGCCTTGGCGGTTACGACGATATCGATTGCTGAAACCCTTGCTCTGATTACCTCTGCTTGCTGCTTCCTGCCTCAAGCCTTCTGCCTTCTGCCTCCTGCTATACATCTGACGCACCTTCCTAATCCCATGGTGCGTCAGTTGATGCCTGATTAATTCTCCCAAATATCTCCCGTTATGACACACCCTACTACTATAGCTATTACACCTGTGGCAAGATATCAATTTCAAGCATATTTAGCTATAATGACTGACCATAACAATAGTTTTAGTGCTAATAATTATGCCAGAATCTTTTTTGCTCGGTCGGCTGCTGCTGCAATTCACCAGCGAAGCAGCGGATATCATTACAGACTTATCCGCTGTTGCTTTAACTCCAGACGGCCATTTGTGGCTGGGTTCCGATGAAACGACTTCGATCGAGCGTTTGTCGCCTGTCGCCCCTCATATTTTTGGAGAACATCAAAAATTTGCGATCGCAGATTTTATAGATTTATCTGGAGAATCTGAAATCGATATTGAAGGAATTGATTTCAGCAACGATTATCTTTGGCTAGTCGGTTCTCACAGCACCAAACGCAAGAAAGCTAAAGGCAAAGACCCCGGTAAAGACATTGAAAGATTAGCAGAAATCGTCACAGAAGTCAACCGCTATTTACTGGCGCGCATTCCTATGAAAGACGGGATTTTGTGCGAGTCAATTCCCGATTCAGACAATCCCGAAATTCAGCAGACAGTGGGATGCCTGCAGCGGACAGAAACAGGCAATTTGCTGACAGACGCGCTCAAAGATGACACCCACCTCGGTCTATATTTATCTGTGCCGATTCCGAGTAAAGAAAATGGCTTTGATCTGGAAGGGTTGGCGGTGCGCGGAAATCGGATTTTTCTTGGTTTGCGGGGGCCGGTGCTGCGGGGTTGGGCGATAATTTTAGAGATAGAAGTTGAAGAGGCAGAACCGGGAGTTTTAAGGCTTAAGGCTATTGGGGAAGGAGAGAAATTGTACAAGAAACATTTTGTTGATTTGAACGGTTTGGGGGTGCGAGAATTGTGCTGGAATGGAGAAGATTTGATGGTTTTAGCCGGGCCGACGATGACTTTATCTGGGGCGATGAGGGTTTTTCGGTTAAAGGGAATTTTAGGGCGATCGGGCGACAGTATTACGGGGCAAGATGGGGGAGATTTGGAGGTATTGTTTGACTTGCCTTTTAAGGTGGGTACGGACAATGCTGAGGGATTGAGCCTGTTTCCCTATTTGGGGGGGCAGAATTCGCTGTTAGTGGTTTACGATTCGCCGGATGCCGGAAGAATGGTGGAGGAAAATGCTATTTTTGCTGATGTTTTTAAATTAGGTTCGTATAGCGATTCTCAAGGAATTGTGTAAGTGTTGTAGGGCCAAAACTCGCGCCCGGTTGCCCCGATACTTGGGGTAGGCATTCTTGGCACTACCCCTACATATTTGTACAACTGATTTAAGATTGCTCTAGTAAAGTTTCACACTCCTAAATTCCCGGTTTTGGCGGGCGAAAAAATATGATTAGCTATTAACAGAAATCGAACTGAGTCAGAAACCAATTTTTGTGTAGCTGCATACTTCTCAAACCAATAATTTTGGGTGATTCCGGGTTTTTCTGGGTAAGTCCTATTTAACAAAAAAAAAAGATGCGATCGAATTTATGACAACTCCAGTCCCCGGTAAAAACCTCAATCCCTCGCACCCGTGGCTTTTGTGTCAAAAAAATTGGCCGCCAAATCATAGTCTGCACTCCGCCTGCTAAGGGCTGTTGCCTCCTTATTGTAGATAACACTGACGTGGTAAACCTGTTATATTGGCAGTATGTAGGCAAGTTTCCTGACTACAGGTACTTGCACGTAAAGGAGTCAGAGTGTCTGCTTCGAGACTATACTTCGGCGAACAACTACCAAACCACACCTTAATGCAAGTTATGAACAGCCAAAAAGTCAGCGTCATCATTCCTGCATTCAATGCTGCCGACACTCTGGCCGAGACAATTGCCTCCGTACTCAATGGTACCCACAAGAATCTAGAAATTTTAATTGTTGATGACTGCTCTACTGACGCTACTGAAAAAGTTGCTGCTAAGCTGGTAGAGCAAGATTCGAGAATTCAATACTTCAGAAATCCCCAAAATTACGGAGTTTCTAAGTCGAGAAATTTAATGATGTATCGCGCCACAGGCGAGTATGTAGCGTTTATCGACAGCGACGATACCTGGGAACCCAATAAGTTAGAAGTTTGCCTGAAAATGCTCGCAGACAATCCAGAAGTCAAAGCTGTCGCTCACGCTTTGCGGTATTTAGACAAGCGTGGCAACAAGTTGAGTTATATTCCCACCTATCCTACAACTAAAGCAGAAATGCAGGCGATTAAGGAGACAGGCGAAAGTCCTTGGGTTTTCCCGTCTTCTGTTGTAGTCGATCGCTCTATTCTACTCCAAGAAGGCGGGTTTCCAGAAGATTGGGAGGTAGGAGAAGATACAGAATTATTTACTAAACTTGCTCAAAAGTATGGCTTGCTAGCGGCGACAGAACCTTTGGGAAATTATCGAATTAGAGGGAACTCTCTCACAGATAAGCACTGGCTCAAAAAGCGCATAGCTTCTGATTGTGTCAAGGAAAACCAACTGCGGCGCTTGCGGGGAGAAAAAGAGTTATCACTCCACGAATACGAAGAGTTATGTTTTAAGAATTTGCCGCTTTTGCAAAGGCTGAACAAATTTCGAGAAGTTTTGGCACTGCACTACATGAGAAAGCTGGGACAAAGTTGGTTAAATCGGGAGGTGTTGCCGACTATTGTTTACGGCATCGCTACCACAGTGCTCAATCCTCAAGCTACTGTCAACAAGTGGAAATGGATGAAGACTCACGAAAAGTTGAGTCATCAAACGGCAGAAGGTATTGGTACTTCGGCAGAATTAAACCCCCAGCGATCGTCTGAAATCGGCGGGCTGTCCTAAAGGATGTTATAGTTGTATGCGGGTTTAGTTAAGAAATTAGGTGCTGCCAATAAAGCCGAATCGAAGCCGATCGCCCAGGGGCTGATTAATACGCGATATTGGGGTTTTGAGCCGTATTTGACTGTGAATATTCTGTCGGGTCAATTACCCGCACTACCAGCTACAGCCGCTTGCAGCCGTGCGGTGGGAGACAATATAAAAATTTTTGAAAGTCGCGGATGTCAGCCTTGATTTATTCGGCCGCCAGCTTCAACCCTATACAGGGCGAAAATAGCAGCGATCGCCAGCCGTGCTATTTGCCCCCACAACAGTTAGAATAAATAATGTATAAGTAAAAAGGAAAGTTTTTTGAATAAAAAAATGGGTAGCAAACCCCTTTTTGAGGCAGAAAATAAAAGCAAAAATTTATAAAACATTCTGCCTTCTACCTTCAGAGGGCGATCGCCTTTTTATTTATTATTAGATTGAAGTTATGGACTGGCAAGAAATTTCTGGCAACTGGGTATTAATTCCTTCAAGACCGATCGCGATCGTACATTTTCTCGGCGGTGCATTTGTGGCGACAGCACCCCAACTCACCTATCGCTGGCTGTTAGAGGCTTTGGGGAATCAAGGATATGTTGTAGTAGCAACGCCGTTTGTCAATACTTTGGATCATATTGCGATCGCCCGCGATGTCCTCAACAAATTTGAAAATGCCCTCGATCGCCTGCGCGCCACTAAATTGCTCAAATCTTCCTATCTCCCCATTTACGGTATGGGACACAGCATGGGATGCAAACTGCACTTGCTGATCGGTTCTGTATTTGACATAGAAAGGGCAGGCAATATTCTGATTTCTTTCAACAATTATGCGGCATCCGAAGCAATCCCGATCGTCGAGCAAATTTCCCCCGTCTTTAACGTCGAGTTTACCCCTTCCCCGCAAGAGACTAATCGCCTCGTCCAAGATAGCTATCAAATTCGGCGCAATCTTTTAGTCAAATTTAACGGCGACAACATCGACCAAACCCTGCTGTTGACCAAACTGCTAAAAGCACGATTTCCAGACATGATTACAGTTCAGACTCTAGCCGGCAACCATCAAACGCCGTTGGGTCAAGATGTTAGCTGGCCTGTGGGTCAAATTTTTACACCATTCGATGCGATCGGGCAGTGGGTCAAACAAGAAGTGTATCGAGAATTAAATGAATTAAAACGGACAATTCTGCTGTGGCTTAATCCTATGTCCAAGGATTTTAAATCTTAAAGTTCAGATTTTAGCTTGGTGACATTAAATTTAGTAATTACGCATAAACTCTATCTGTAGGGTGCTTATGGGCACACATTACGCTACCAATAGAGTTTAAAAGCCGTGGGCGTAAGTCCTAAAACTGCTAAAGGGATGTCTCAGCCATGCACTCCTAGCGGCGACGATCCTACTTTTCCGACTTTTCCGACTTTAAAGATCCGACTTTTCCGACTTTACTTCAGCCTGAGTGGTGAGTCAACATAGCGATAGGTGCATCCGAGGCTAGGTAAATTACCGCCTAAATTAATCGCAAGTTGTTTGTCCACCTAGAGTTTCAAGCTCCAGAGATGTTAAATTGTAGTTCTGCATCAATTCCTTGCTCAGGCACTCAAGATATAGATTCAGCTTTTTGGAAATTATGGCAGCAGCATCAAGATTATCTTTACCGTTGCTGTCGCAAGTGGATGGGCAACCCAACCGATGCTGAAGATGCCCTCAGTCGGGCGATGGTGAAAGCTTGGGAAAAAGTAAGAGATTGTACGGATGATATCAAAAACTTTAAGGCTTGGTTAACCAAACTGACTTATAACCTCTGCGCCGATATCCATCGAGAGCGCAACAGAAGTGCAGTAGGAGTTGACAGTTTAGACACCATTGCTCTAGGAAACGAAACCGAATTAATTAGCCAAGAAGAAACACCAGTTCGCGCTGCTATGCAGCGCGAACTCGAATTATTTTTTCGTGGGGTAATAGATGAGTTGCCAGATAGATTGCGCGAGACTTTTATTCTCCATTTTGAATCCGGGCTATCTTATCCAGATATTGCTGAACAGCTTGGTATATCCTACGATAACGTTCGCAAGCGGATTTCCCAGGCGCGGGCAATTTTGCGTCAGCGGTTCAATGAAAATTTCTCTGAAGATGGGACTGACTCGGATTTGTCTAATCCTAAGTCGAGCGTTTCTCCTCAGTCTGCAAAACAAAGGAAGTCGAAGAAGGCTGCTCAAAAAGAACCCGTTGCGCGCGAGATAGCCTTATCTGGGGAGTTAGAAGAAGTACAAATTGTTGCTGGTGTAGAATTACCAGAGGCGGCGCTGTCTGTTACGCAGATTGAGCCTGTTTTGGTGGATGCTCAATCTGAGGAGAAGTTAGAGGAAATAGAGATTAGACCTCTTGCGCGCATTCGATTTATGCCTGTAGGGGCGAAGCATTTGCGCCCATATTTAGCGTTAAACCAGGATCTAGATCCGCAAATGCTTCGCCCTTCCAAGGATTTTTGCAAGAAATCTATTGTTGCTGATGGGGAACCCCAGTCGGCGGCGCTGTCTGTACCGCACAGAGAAAAGCTGGAACTAGAGGAAAGGATGAAGGGCGAAAAACCGGGTTTCTTTAGCTGTAGCAACGAAATTTCGGCCTTTCCCTCGTCTTCTCAATCGGTAATTCCGCTCTTGCGGATAGCTTCGCCTTGCGCTTTGAAGCAATTGCTAATCTGGGTTTCTCTAGCTTGGAGTAGCGAAATTTCGGCCTCCCTTATGCAAGAAACCTGGTTTCTGAGATTACTAACACAGGAGGCGAGGATTGTTAATAAAGGGATAAATTCAAGCTAAATTCAGGCAATACATTCTCACCCAATAATTCTGTGGGAAGATTTCGCACTTCCACATCATGTCCTGGGCGATAAATTTCCACCTGCTGCTGTTGGGAGTTAATCAACCATCCCGTATCAGATTCCCGACTTCTTAAACAAGTCGGGGATCTATAACCCCTCATAGGGTGCAACTGAAGGTATAACCGAGGTCGGTTTGCCGATTCCAGATGGCTAAATCGGCAATTAATTCGGCTTCGCGATTGGCGGTTTCACCGCCAACGGGAGACATAATAATTAATTCTCCTTTGGCAGTTCGTTCAAACTGTAACTCGCGGTTATTTTGACATAACTGATAGAACTGTTCGTCACTCAGGTGAACGGTGTCTAGGTTTAATGTCAAAGGACTTGTAACCATACAGTTAACCTGAATAGTGATGGGTGTTATATCATGCTACTTTTTACTTGCCAATATCATCCTGGTGTGGTAGAAGGTGCCTGGAAACGTCTGACTGCCTCTGCTGGAAGAGGGGCGCATCTTGGGAGCGGTTTTATTGGGTGCGGTGAGTTTCAGAAATCTGTGCCGGTGAAGAGTTCACAATTTGAGTTGTGAAAGCGTCTTATTAATAGATGAGCAATGAGCCATCGCTATATTCACGGGCAGCACCTAACTATAACTAAAGTAATTAGGTGATCGCCCCTTCACTCGAAATATTTAAAACTAAAGGAGATCCAAAATGCAGGTTCCTAACTTCCAAACACATCTGAGAGCAATGAAAGCGCATTATCAGGGAACACCCTTTTCACGATATAGCCTTCCTATAACAGTTGTGGACACTTACCCGCTATACCGCCTTACAGCAGGATCGACGGACTTCGACCTGGAATATAAAACGGTTATACAAAAATCAGAACAAGATATCCGAGAGATGCTGAACTCTCCCCAAGAATATATTGTAAAAGAAACAGAAGCACTGGTGAAAAATCCAGGGCAGGCTGAAGAGTTCAAAAAACAAATGAATAAAAGAAGGGAAGAGACAAAACAAAAGGCAAACGCAACCATCGATCAGATATTCGATCAAGGTATAGAATTGGGGGATCAGTTTCCTGAAATGCAATCCACCATCCTAACCGGACTTGATAAAATAGGTGGGTTTATCAGCAAAATATTTGACCAAATTTCTGAATTTATTACCTGCTTAATTCAGAAAATATATGAATGGTTAAAAGATGCAGTCAAAAAAGTCAAGGGATTCTTTTTGGATGCGTATCATAGTATCTCAACATTTTTCGGACTATTCAGCACCCCTATCACCCTACTGAAGACACCCAACTCCGCGCTAGGAGTACAGGGAGAGCGGCGAGAATATGATTGGAAAAAAACTTTAGAACATGCCCATATAATTACTGTGATTGAAATGGGAGAACCATTTGAAATTCACTTAACCGATACAGAAGATGTAAAGGAGTGGCAAAGGATATACGCGCAAGAATTCTACTTAGGAATCGACTCTATTACTAAGGAACACCTGTTGAACTTAATAAAAAACCACATAACAAGTGTGGGATTAGGAGTCTTAGGCTTATCCGGGTTCCTTATCTATGCGGTTGCAAAAAAATATGAGATAGACATAGAAATAGCCAACATAGTAAAGTTCAAGATGAAGCCCGGAACGAACTAAACAAAAACAACCAAATAATGATGGTGCGATCGCCCCACAACCTGATTAATTTTCCACATCAGAAAGGCGATCGCCCCCCGATTAAATTTCCACATCCGAAGGGCGATCGCCCTAACTAAAAACAAACTCTGAATTTACGGATATAGAAATACTATGCTAGAAATCAGATTAGCTCAAACCCCAGAAGAAAAAGAACAGGTTTTCAAATTACGCTATCAAATCTATGTAGAAGAACTAGGATATAGCCAACACTATGCAGACCAACAACAGCAAAAAATCGAAGAACCGCTAGATAGATCAGGCAACATTTTTGGAGCTTTTAAAGATGGTAAATTACTTGGCACTGTTAGATGTAACTATTCTAGCCAATCAGATTTAGGATACTATGTTTCTCTTTATAACATGAGTGAAATCACCCAAGATGCACATCCCATGAATGTGTCAGTTTCCACGAAATTTATGGTAGACACAAATTTCAGAAGAAAGGGGATAGGGCTAGTCCTAATGCAAGCCAATTACAACCAGCTCCTGCTAGATAAAGTCAAATTGGATTTTATAGACTGCGAACCTCACATGATTGGTTTCTTTCAAAAACTAGGCTATCAACCTATTGATATGATAAATCACCCCGAATATGGCAGTGGTCTTGCTCTGATGCTAGATGTATTTAATTTTGAACATTTACAGCGAGTTAAATCACCTTTTCAACGCCTATATAGAAACTTTTTGGAATCCAAAGAGTGCCAGTATAGTTTTTCATAAATTGCCCATAGGCTTTACCTAGAACTAAGGTATTGTTTTTGTCCACCTCAGCAATCCTGTTAACCCTCTCTAAAAAATGAAATCAATTCTACCAATCAAAAATTTACCGATTTCCGATAAAGAGATGCTTGTCTGGGCATTTATTCCCTATTCTTTATCTGCAGATTCAGATTTTTCTAACCAAGAATTCGATCCTGTATATTTTCAGCAAGAACTAGCAGAGGTTTTTGCGGAACTGGAAGTCGCATGGAAGTTTAAGCTAATCACCTTAAAAAATATGAAGGCAGCGATCGAAGAAGTCGCGGCTTCCCAAACCCATTATTTTCCAATTGTACTGAACTATTGTGCGGGACTCGATGAAATTGATGGATATCCAGGGGCTTCTGTTGTGAAATTATTGGAAGCTAAGGGTATTCTCTTCACTGGAGCAGATTCTCAGTTCTTTAAAATGGGTGACTCCAAGATACTGATGAAACAGGCTTTTGTTGAGGCAGGAGTTTCAACTGCACCCTATGAAGTGATTAAAGATGTGAATAGCATTCGGGGATTGTGCGATCGCCTTGTACCTCCACTGATTGTCAAACCTTCAGCTTCGTTTGGTACTAGAGGTATTTCCTTGCAATCTGTTATCCACACTGATGAAGAAGCGATCGCTCGATTTGATGATCTACAGCAAGGACAACATGGGATGCAGATTCCGGCAGGCAGTATCTTTGTCGAACGATTTATCAAAGGTCGAGAATTTACGGTTTTAGTCATAGGGACTGCTCAACATCCAGAGGGAATAAAGATTTATCCAGCATTGGAAACAGTTTTTCACTCTGGTGTACCCGAAACTGAACGATTTTATACCCGTGAGCTATGGCTAGGAGAAGCAGAAGAACGAACTATCCTACCCCATCAGGAACCGTTATTCGGTTATCAATTAGCACCGATTGAATTGCAGGCTCGACTGAGCGAACTAGCTAAACGTGCTTACTGTGCAATAGGTGCTACTGGATATGGACGAGTAGATATCCGCATGGAGGAGATAACTCAAGAAATGTTTGTTTTAGAGGTAAATCCCTGTCCTTTTGTCACTTCCACGTCTCTCACGATGGGTGTAGAAAATCCAAATACATCCAAAGTCGGTACTATTTTACACCTTGCCAAAATTCCCTTTTCTCATCTGATGTCTGAAATAATTACAGAGGCTTTTTCAAGGAATTCCACAAAATCCCCTTCAGTAAATCAGGTAGCGTAAAGTTTACATCTTAGCAGCTAGCCATTCGATCGCTATCACTAAAGAACGTTTAGATAGTGCTTAAAAAGTTTCAAGAGTCAGAGAGACAGTAATCCAAAATCACCAGAACAGCAAATTTATAGAAGTGAACGTTTAGAGGGCAACAACAAAGCTATATTTGACCCAATACTTAGATTTATTGAGCCATATCAGCAGGTTGAATAGCAAGATTATATCACTATAACCTCGCCCTCTATACTTTACTCTTTGGCAACAGAATTAGTTATATCAACTAACCAACAAGGGGAATGTAATGACTTACTCCATCTTCAAAAACGACACCGCTCTGGTGAATAATCACCTAGAATCTCTCAAAACGGTGTCTGTAACCGATCAAATGTTGATACCCACCACTTCATACTGGAGTCTTCAAAAATCTATCACTAATCTTCAGGGCCTCACGGGCTTCTATTTTCCCTTGGTAGGTCTTTCGGAAGCCGATTTTTCGCAATTTATGCCTCTACTCATATTTGTTGAGGCGACAATCTATCAATTTGATGAAGAATACGAACGCCATGTTGACGATCCCGATTTTATCTCACCACATATGTTAACTCTGCGAGATGTATTATTTCAACTCAACCTCTTCGATGAGAAAATAGAAACTGAATTATTTACCAATGGATTGACCTACTACCGTCTGGAACAGCAGTTTTGTTCGGGAGGAAGTCCAACTGTAGAAGATATTGATAAAGCCAGTCTATTCAAATGTTTTGATTTTGCAATACTACAACGGATTTTATTAAAGTTAACCAATCAACCTTATGATGAAGAATTTTTACAAACCTGCCGACTATCAGATCAAATTTGCAAAATTTGTTGTGACCTCAGAGACTACAAAGAAGATATCAATCGCAACGTCATTAATACCTATCGAATGTTTGTGCGCCTCTATGGTGCTGAAGCTCCCCAACACCTGCGGTGGTATCTTGAAAGCTTGAACTCGAAACTGCAAGGTCGGCTCAAATTGCTAGAGAAAACTAGGCCGGAAATAGCTAAAATTTTTATTGAACTATGGATGGAAGATCTGAAATTAGAGAAAATGTGGAATGCAGAGACTGAAAGTTTTGCAGTACCCGAAATTCCTGAACCAATCCTAGAAGAAGGTACTACCATTTCACAATAATTTTTTTTCTTTATAAAAGTAAGTAAATTGTCAAATCAAACAGCTAACAAAGCAACATCAGAACAAGCAACTCTAACCCAAAATCGGAAAGCCGACCATTTGCGAGTTTGCTTGGAAGAAGATGTACAATTTCATCAAACCAGCAACGGACTAGAACACTATCGGTTTACTCACTGCTGTTTACCAGAAATAGACCGAAGTGAGATTAACCTGAGTACAACCTTTTTCCAGAAAAAACTAGGTGTTCCCCTCCTAATTTCCTCCATGACGGGCGGAACGGAACAGGCGAAAATGATTAATTATCGTCTGGCAGAAGTTGCCCAACACTACCGAATTGCAATGGGAGTTGGTTCTCAACGGGTGGCAATTGAAAACTCCAAGGTTGCACCCACATTTGCTGTACGTTCTATCGCCCCTGATATTCTGTTGTTTGCCAATTTGGGTGCAGTACAGCTTAACTATAAATACGGCATTGACGAATGCTTACGGAGTGTGGATTTACTAGAAGCCGATGCCCTAATCCTACACCTGAATCCCCTACAAGAGTGTATTCAAACCAACGGAGATACTAACTTTCGGGGACTACTCGCCAAAATAGCGACCCTTTGCCAAAAGCTTCCTGTTCCCGTCATTGCCAAAGAAGTTGGCAACGGCATCTCGGCACAGATGGCTGAGAAACTCATAGAGGCTGGAGTAAGCGCCATTGACGTAGCCGGGGCAGGAGGAACATCTTGGGCAAAAGTAGAAAGCGAACGGGCATCAGAGGCACGACAACGCCGACTGGGAACAACCTTTGCTGACTGGGGATTACCAACCGCAGAATGCGTCACAGCAGTACGGGCGGTTTCTCCCCAGATTCCCATCATTGCTTCTGGTGGACTTCGCAATGGTGTGGATGTGACTAAAGTTATTGCTCTGGGTGCAGATTTAGCAGGTTTGGCGTTTCCCTTTCTCAAAGCTGCTGTTGAATCTGAAACTGCACTATCCGAGTTAGTGGAAGATTTACTGGCTGAAATGATTACGGTTTTATTCTGTACTGGCAATGCCGCGTTAGCTGGCTTGAAAACTCCTGGTGTATTGGAGCGAGTCACCTTTTAATTTAAAAACAAATGAATCTAATTTGGTTTCTCAAAGAACTGAATAAATACATCGCTCCCTACAGATGGTTAGCAATTCTTCTCATCGCTCGTGGACTTTTTGAGGCAGCCTTTGAATCCTCAATCAGAATCAGCTTAAAATTTATTATTGATGCTGCCATTATTCCCCAAAATTACCACCTCCTAATTGTAATTCTATTATGGCTGGGTGCAGGATCTATTTTATTTGTTTTCATCGGTTTATTAGGAGATTTTTGGGCAGCACGCTTTAACATTTCAGTCATCAACAATATCCGCCATTCTATGTTCGAGCGTCTGCAAAACCTATCTATGGAGTTTTTTGGGCGACGTTCAGCCGGAGATATTGTCAACTGTTTTTCAGCAGATACCGAAAAATTAGAAAATAGCTTGAGCTACGGATTTATCCTGATTTTAGAACTCGGTACTATTCTATTTTCTGCTATCTTTATGTTTTCTCTCAACTGGCAGTTAGGTCTGATTAGTTGTATCGGGTTAACTTTATGTGTCCTTGCTCCCGCAAAAATTAGTCAAACAGCCACAGAGCAAAACTATCAACTCAGAGATAAAGAAGGACAAATTGCCAATGTAGTTCAAGAAAATATTATCTCTCAATCAGTTGTTAAACTCTTTGGGTTGCAAACCCGAACGATTAACAATTTTTCTAAGGATTTGCAGGCTCTAAAAAAAGTTTATGTTAAAGCCAAGTTTTCCTCTTATTTAGTCCAAAGGATTCCCACTTTAGTCTTTGTATTTGTCCAGCTTGCCATCATCAGTATCGGCACAGTAATGACCTACAGAAACATAATTACAGTAGGAACGCTTGTCTCTTTTCAGGTTTTATTAGTCGGTTTAAATCTAAACATACTCAGCTTTACTTTTTCCCTCCCTTATCTAATAGACGGGATAGCCGCCATGCAGCGCATCTCCGTTATTTTAGCTGAAGTTCCCCAAGTCCAAGATGCACCTGATGCCATTGAATTACCTCATTTTTCTCAAGAAATTCGCTTTGATAGTGTTAGTTTTAGTTACTATTCAGATAGAAAAGGCGTTAATCAGTTATCCCTAACCATCAAAAAAGGAGATTTTGTTGTATTTGTCGGACATTCCGGTGCGGGGAAAAGTACCATTGTTAATCTCCTAACCCGCTTCTATGACCCCAATCAAGGTAGTATTCTTTTTGACGACATTGATTTGCGTTCCTGCACTCAAAAATCGCTGCGCGAGCAAATTGGGCTGGTTTCTCAAGAGGTAATTTTATTTAACACTTCCATCCGTGAAAATATCAGAATGGGCTATTTAGAAGCCACCGATGAACAAGTAGAAACCGCCGCCAAAAACGCCGAAATTCACGAATTTATTTTGACCTTACCCCAAGGTTACGATACCCCTGTGGGTGACAGAGGCGGACAGCTATCGGGGGGACAACGGCAAAGAATCGCCCTCGCTAGAGCATTAGTTAGAACTCCTGCTATTTTGATTTTAGATGAAGCTACCTCAGCCCTCGACCCAGCAACAGAAGTTGAGATTATGAATACGATCGAGCACCTTACTAAAGAACGTACAATTATTATGATCACCCACCGTATGGCTCATGCCTTGCGTGCAGATAAGATGTTTGTGCTGGAAAATGGCAGTATTGTGGTATCAGGTTAGCCATACAGATTTGATTCAACAAAAAAGAACCCATACCACACTTTGGCAACAAGTTAATGCGGGAAATACCGATGCTATGGGAATTGCTAGTATCTAGGGCGGTGGAGTCACATCAAAATATAATAAACTGCTACGCAGCTTAACAGTCAGCTAGGGTTCTGAGGGAAGGGTTGAGGGGCTACCCTCAACCCTTACCCGCTAAAAATATTAGTGTTATTTTCGATCGTCGATACAGGGCGAATAATTTTTGACCATCGACAAACAGTTCCGTCCATCGGGCATTCTCTCGTAACTAATACTGTCTGCGATGTCTTTGATTAATTTTAGGCCCCGCCCGCCCGGAGAGTGAATATCGACTTTTTCCGAAATATCTTTGATTTTTTTCTCTAAATCAAACGGATCGCCCGAGTCCCAAATTTTTATCTCTAAAGATTCAGCGAACACAGCCACCTGAATGTCAACAGGCAAATCCGCTGGTTTGCCCTTGTGGGCGTGACGCACCGCATTCGTAAAGCCCTCAGCCAAAGCCAACTGACACCTGATCCACACACTTGTAGGAATTCGCGAGTCGTACAATTGTGCAAACCACGACAAAACCCAGCTTAATCCATTCAGACCTGTATTGACTTGAAGATCAGCTTTTTTTAGCATCGGCAACTTTTCGGAACCCTTTAATTCAATCACGCTCACCACACAAGTTCTTCATCGGCCGGTGGGCAAAATACAACGAGACAAAATACAACCAGATAAAATACCACGAGACAAAGTATAACGGCGGCCAAATTGAATGGTTGTTTGAGGATACTAGCTTTGGTGGGCCGTCGATCGATGTCTAATCCACTAATCGGTTAGCCACTATACCATAAATAGCATTTTCATGTCAACCAGCGCCTGTGGTAAATAAAAGTCTATAAAAATTTATATTCTGAGTATAAACTGAGTGAAGTTCGATCGCGCCAAATTTCTATCAAATTTTAACGTAAATTGAACTCAACGACCCGCCCTCAAAAGCAATTACCTCGAAAGCGATGTCAATCAACTATACTCAATCTCAGACAAGGGCGCTGACAGGATATATTTTAAATGACCCCCAGACCTTGAAAAACTTGTAGTACCTAAGTGCCCATGTTTCAAATTCTGGTTATAGACGATGATACGGCTGTTCAAGAACTGCTGAGAAGAACCCTGAAAAAACAGGGTTACGAAGTAACAGTAGCAAGCAATGGCGAAGACGGTGTAGCCCAGGCGCAAAAATTGCGTCCGGCCCTGATAATTTGCGATTGGATCATGCCGCGCTTGACCGGCATCGATGTCTGCCGTCGAGTTAAGGCAGATCCGGATCTGTCAACTACACAATTCTTTTTGTTGACTTCTTTGGGTTCGATCGCCGATCGAGTCAAAGGCCTCGACGCCGGTGCCGACGATTTTATCTCCAAGCCGATCGAACTCAACGAGTTACAGGCAAGAGTACGCGCGGGATTGAGGCTGCACCAACTCAGCCGAGATTTGAAAATAGCCAAGCAAAGTCTGGAAGCAGAGTTAGCCGAGGCCGCCGAGTACGTGCAATCGCTGCTGCCAGATCCGATGACGGAACCTTTCAGCATCGAAGCAAAATTCATTCCCTCCCGGCAGTTGGGGGGAGATTGCTTCGACTACAACTGGCTAGATGCCGATTATTTGGCGATTTACTTGCTAGACGTAGCCGGTCACGGTTTGCGGGCGGCCCTGCCTTCGGTGGCGGTGCTGAATTTGCTGCGATCGCGCACGCTCCCCAACATAGACTACTACAAGCCCAGCGACGTTTTGCGCGCCCTGAATACCACCTTCCAGATGAGCTACCAAAATGACAAGTATTTCACCATCTGGTATGGCGTTTACAACCGCATTTCTCGCCAGCTAGTTTATGCCAGCGCCGGCCATCCACCGGCAGTGTTGATTTCCCAGTCGCCTGCGAGCACCGCTAAAATCCAGCGATTAAAAACCCCCGGAATGCCGGTCGGAATGTTCCCCGACGCCCCCTATGTCGATAATTGCTGCGATGTCGAGGATTTGAGCACTCTCTACATCTTTAGCGACGGGGTATACGAGATCCACCAACCTGACGGCAATATCTGGGGGCTTGACCCTTTCATCGACTTGTTAGCAGCTTACAACGGTGCAAGTGCCGACCAGTTAGAGCTGGTTTTGAACTACATTCAAAAGTTGAACGCTAAAGCAGTTTTTGATGATGATTGGTCTTTACTCAAGGTAAACTTTGGCTAGCTGACTTCTTGCAGTGCATCTGCGACCAAATAGCAAGAAGACAGCAGCCCAAAGATTTAGTTAGTTGAGAGAATTTTGCTATTAAAAGCATCGCGGGTCTGAAATATCTCGAAAACTCGATCCATGCTGGTGAGTTCAAATAAGATGCGGATTTGCTCGTTGATAGAACAGACAACTAATTGACTCCCAGCGGCCCGGACTGTTTTGAGCGCCAATACTAAAGCGCCCAAACCAGAACTATCCATAAATGTCACATCAGTGAAGTCTATCAATACCACATCGGCTCCCGCTTCCACTAGGTCGCTAATCTCTTGGCGGAATTGACTTGCCTTGGTGCCGTCTAAAATGCCAGAGGGCTGAATAATTTTAACTACAGGACTCATATTTTGCGGTGGGAATATCAGAATTACTAGCCAGACTACGCTAGTATAGCTGCGAGATGGACTCCGATCCAAATAAGAGAGGGGGAAAGCGCCAGAGCCTGAGAGCGGGAGAATAGTTTTGAGGGCAAAAGATGGTGCTCGTCGCGGATCGTAAGGCCGATCGCAGTCGCAGCGCTTCGCCGGGAGTGAATTTTGAGAGGGGGACAATCTTTGTTCTGCCGAATGCCTTCTGGTATGAATCAAACTGGGCTAACTTTGGCGCGGTAGAGCAGTTTTTCACCTTGTCTGTAGCCTGTGTAGCGGACTGTGACGGGTTCTCCGGGTTCGGCTGTTCCTTCCATTAGCTGGTGCTGTTGGGGGTTGTAGGGAATCTCGGCTCCGACTGGGGCGATCGACTCCACTCCCCAATACTCCAATAACTGCTCAACTGGCCGCAGCAACGGCAGTAGTTTCTGAGCCCGCAAGTTGTGATTTTCCTGAGCTTTGCTCGCAGCCGTCGGCCACTGCAACATCCAAGATTCTAAAATTTGCAGGCTAGATAGCTGGAATTCCTGCATCAAAGATTCTCGCTGCTGTTCGATCGAAGCTTGCAGGCGCTGATATTCTTGTTCTAGGGCTGTCGGTGGTGCCGATTCTAACTCTACATAGTCTGGCGCCAAGGTTGCGAGCAGTTCATTTAAGGAAATTTGCAAAGCTTGACTGATTTTGAGCAGGATATCGGCTCGGGTTTGCAAAGCTAAACCGCGACGCAGGCGAATTAGCTGGATCTCGGAAACTCCTGCTTTTTTGCTGAGTTCTCGATCGCTCGAAAGCCCCGCCTGTTCCATCAGGCGTTGCATTTGAGGAGCATAATCTGGAATATTGGCAGTCACGAAAAATTCATCCAAATTAACTATTAGCCGGGAAGTCCCTCGGTATATTTAGAGGGGATTAATCAGAGCGCTGCGCGAAGTACCCCGTTGGGAATTACGCCCGCGTGATGAAAGGCTCGTCGGGTGTAGGTACGGAAACCGACAATTATTCTTTTATACCCCAAGATGACCGGGAAATACTCTGATACTATATTAGCAAGTGGGGGTGGAACTACCTCACTATAAAAAGCCTTTGAAAAAAAGGAAAAAGAAGCCTGTGGTCTAACTGTACTCAGTTGACCGTCAGGTTTGTTCACTAAATGGACATATTCTCGATCGTAAACTGTCACGAGCCTTAAGGAAATACATCTGTAGGGCGGGCTCGGGAACCCACCCCACAACTTTTTTTGTGGCTATTTGACGGCAACTTTTGCGGCTGTGGCTGTTGCAGTTGTTGCAGAACCTTGCAAATGCGCTTCTAGGAACCACAAACGCTTATCAATTGTCCGCGAAATTTCGGTGTACAGATCCGCTGTATCGGCATCGCCGAGTTCGTCTGCTTTGTCGATGGCGACTCGCAGGTGTTGGGCGTAGGGTGCGTAGCGATCGGCCAAAGCCGTCACATATTCTTTCCCATCTAAAATGTCGAAAGGAAATTCTGGCAAAATCGAATCTGCGGCGGCTGTGCGGGCTGTTCCTACAGCCAAACCGCCCAAAGCTGTGACCCGTTCGGCAACCGTATCAACGTATTCTTCGAGTTCTGTTGCCATTTCGTCAAACAGCAAATGCAACTGGTAGAAGTCCATGCCTTTGACGTTCCAGTGAGCTTGCTTGACTTGAGTTTTTAAGTCCAGAGTCGTTGCTAGCGTTGCGTTGAGCAGCCCGACTACTTGAGAGCGGGTGGCGGCTGACATATCGATGCGGGTGGGGTAAAGATGTTGTTTGTGGTTGTTGGTAGTCATAGGTTTTTAGCTTGTTATTAGTGATTGTCGATCGAATATCTTAGAAAGCTTTGGGCGATCGAATATTTGCCTGTCATGAATTTCTGTTGAGAGGCTCAGGCTAAGTGCATCTGCAACACGGTACGGGGAGCTCGGCGTACATTACAGCGGATAGTTTCTAAACCGAGACGCTGGCAAGCTTCGTACCGATGGCAACCGGAAAATCCGTAATACTGACCATCTACTTCTAGCACGTCGATGGGTTCGTTTAAACCTACCTCGCGGATGGATTCCATAAGGGCGGCGACTTTGGTTTGGTCGTTGACTCGTGGCAGGGGGCGGCGAATCTGGTTGAGGGGTATTTCTTCGATCCTCATGGCTGCTCTCTTTTTTGCTTCTTGTTAAATCATACTCGTAATGACTTCGACTTGTCAATAAATATGAGGACTTACGCAAAAACCAGGTTTCTGCGGGGAATATGGGGGTTAGACAATCCCAACTACTGCTATCTGGCCCGGAAATCCCATACAAATAGCTATGAATGGGCAACACTGAGCACAGGCAGGATTTTTCATGCCTTTCGATAGATCGATCGACCTCAACCTTCTAGGTACAGTGTGAGAAAAGATAAATTGTGGCTTGAAATTATGGCATCCTCCCAACCCCTCAAAGGCATTGAATTGATCGACTGCGCCAAAGCTAACGCCCAACAAGGAATCGCCACAGCCGCGAAGCTTTGCGGCTACGGAGGCGACCTCAACACCTTCGAGCGGGAACTGAAACAGGCTTGCCAAGACATCGGCGTCGAAGTCAAGGAGTTAAACGACTTGATTACGACTCAGCAGATGATGAAACAAGGAATGGGTATTGAAGTCGCTCCAGATACTCCCTCAGAACTCTAGGCTCAATCTCCACTGCACCAGTTTGAGAGCTAAGAGTGCCCTGACACCCGTATTTTGAGTCTGCTAGCTGAGGCAGGCTAGAATGTTTTGCATGGGAGCTTCCGACTTTTGGCAGGAGTCGTGTTTTCTCCCGCGAAGAGGGTGCTTTCTGGAGGGTGCACAGATTGTTAGGAGGACTGTCGTGTCAGATCAGCAAGACCGAATAATGCGTTTGTTTATAGAGGAGGCTAAGGAGCACCTCGATACTCTAGAAAATGGTTTAGTGGATTTAAAGTCCACGATGAAAGACCCCGAAAGCGTCCAAGAGATGTTTCGAGCCGCCCATTCCGTGAAAGGAGGGGCGGCTATGCTTGGCTTAGATAGTATTAAAACAACCTCTCACCGCTTGGAAGATTGTTTTAAGGTGCTCAAGGACGGGCCCGTTAAGCAGGTTGACCAAACGGCAGAATCCCTATTTTTAAAGGGAGTTGATACGCTTAAGGACTTGCTGGGGCGACTGGAGGGGCCTTTCGGCTTGAGGAATGAGGAGGGAGAAAAACTTGTGCAGCAGGTGATGCCTGTTTTTGCTCAACTGGAAACTCACCTCACTAAATTGGCGTCGGGTAAAGTGCAGGCTGCTGCTGGGTCTGGTACGCCCGCCGCTCCAACAGCGGGCGCTGTGCCGGCGAATTTTGCTGTTGAAGTGATGACTTTACTCAAAGAAATGTTGCAGGTGTTCAAGGAGAAAGAATCGGCTGCTAGTCGCTCTGAGTTGACGGCTGTGTGCGTTCGCCTCTATAAGTTGGGAGGTAAAATAGAGACTTGGCAAAATTTAGTAAAAACAGCTAGAGCCGCGATCGTTAATCCCAAAAACTCTTATAAAGTCTTAGCTCCGTTGATTATCAAAGAACTCAAGGAAGCTGGCGATTTAGTACAATTGGGGAAAGTCAAGACGATCGTTCCGAGTAAAAATTTGCTACTTTTGGCAGCAAGCCCAAAACCAGCCCCAGCAGCCCCAGCAGCCCCAGCAGCCCCAGCAGCCCCAGCAGCCCCAGCCTCCGCGTCGAAGCAAGTCGCACTTCCCGCCGAACCGAAGGCGGTAGTCAAGCTTTTGCTCAAAACTTTCAACAAAAAGCAACTCTCGGAAATCGCCAAGTTACTGGTTAACGCCATCAAATCCTCGAACTAGGATGTGTGGCAGTAGAAGATAGAGTTGAGCAGCAACTCGAAAAAATTCACTCCCTCGAGATTTTTGCCCTCTACCTTCTACTGTTGGGCAACCCTGCGTTAGAATTAGTGAATATATCGGCGTGCAATATTGTACCAGAATTAAAAATCGAGCAGGCTTTATAAGGCGGTAGCTGTGAAACCAATTAGTTCATTAGAAGATGCTTTAAACCGCTGTCAGGCGATGGGAATGCGCTTGAGCCGCCAGCGTCGATTTATTCTAGAACTTTTGTGGGAGGCAAAAGAACACCTCTGTGCTCGCGAAATCTACGATCGCCTCAACAAACAAGCTCATTCGATCGGGCATACTTCTGTTTATCAAAATCTAGAAGCTTTGTCGAAAGCAGGGATTATTGAGTGCATAGAACGCTCGGAGGGACGCTTGTACGGCAATGTCAGCGATTCTCACTCTCATGTCAATTGTCTTGATACGGCTCAGATTCTCGACGTTCATGTGGAATTGCCGATCGACTTGATCGAGCTAATTCAAGAGCAAACGGGTGTCAAAATAGTAGACTACCGGATAGATTTCTACGGATACCGATCGGCAGAGTCCGCCACCCAAGCATCCAGTGTCAGCGATACGTCAAAGGCTTCGTAACGGATAAAGCAGCGGCTGTTGGAAGCAAAACCGATATTTGTACTGAGCCGATCGGTGGTATAAAATGATTTAAGTATTTAGCTGGGTTCGATCGGGCTTTTTGCCGTCGCCAGCCGGAATTCGGCACAGTAGAAAAAAAATGAAAACAGAAAAATGAAACTCGATCGGCAAGTTTGGCGATCGGGAATAAAATTTACGACTAAGGATCGCGAATTAAATAACTTACAATTTTAATTGTTATTGTGGGATGGGCGTCCCGCCCGTCCTTTTTGGACGG
>NZ_JAUBPB010000026.1:64699-79865 GCF_036700545.1 Microcoleus sp. SVA1B4 | reverse complement strand
CCCGCCCGTCCTTTTTGGACGGGCGGGACGCCCATCCCACTTTCAAGAGTGGAAGTTATTTAATTCTCATTCCTCAGACAGCTTGAACTGTAAATATACTGAAAATATTAATTGCCTAAAAATTGGCAGATTTTGACTTTGAGGTGCGATCGCTCTTGAAAGTTGAGAGTACGGCATTTCTAGAGATTTATACTTATACTACTTTGGGGTGCAGTAAACTCACAGCCATGTAATAATAGCAACTTAAAGCTACAAAATTTAACAAAAAAACCTTGACAAATTATATATGTTAATACCAGGATTGCGGTGACAAAAAAGAACGATCGCCCTTGAATTCAAAAAGTACGATCGTCCTTTACAGCCTCTTTTTATCTAAATCATCAAACTGCGTCGATCGCACCCTCTAACGCGGCTTGCTAAGCGTCAATATCGAGTTCGCGCACTAAAAAAGCCCATTCATCAGCCAATTCTTCAATGACTTTCGCAGTGGGTTTGCCGGCACCGTGTCCCGCTTTCGTTTCAATCCGAATTAACACGGGATTTTCTCCCGCGTGGGTTTCTTGCAAAGCAGAAGCAAACTTGAAACTGTGGGCCGGAACCACGCGATCGTCGTGATCGGCAGTTGTAATCATTGTCGCTGGATAAGCCGTTCCCGGTTTGAGATTGTGCAAGGGAGAATAGCCGTGAATTGTGGGAAATTCTTCGGGATTTTCCGGCGAACCGTATTCAGAAGTCCAAGCCCAACCAATGGTAAATTTGTGGAAGCGCAACATATCCAAAACGCCGACAGCCGGCAGCGCTGCACCGAACAATTCCGGCCGCTGAGTCATGCAAGCCCCTACTAATAAACCGCCGTTGCTACCACCTGCGATCGCCAATTTGGCCGGTTTGGTGTATTTGTTTTCGATCAACCATTCAGCGCCAGTTATAAAGTCATCAAACACGTTTTGCTTGTTCAACTTTTTGCCTGCTTCGTGCCATGATTCGCCGTACTCGCCGCCGCCCCGCAAACAGGCTGTTGCATAAACTCCACCCATCTCTAACCACACTATCCTGCTAACAGAAAAACTCGGAGTTAGCGAGATGCCAAAACCACCGTATCCGTAAAGGTAGGTGGGGTTATTGCCATCCAACTGCAAGCCTTTCTTGTGGGTGATAAAAATGGGTACTTGCGTACCGTCTTTGCTTGGGTAAAATACTTGTTTTGTTTCGTAGTCGTCGGGATTAAAATCGACATTGGGCTGCCGATAAATCGTACTTTCATCTGTCACCATATTGTAGTGATAAATGATGTTAGGTGCAGTGAAACTGGTGTAAGCATAAAAGGTTTCGGTGTCGTGCCGCTTGCCGCTGAATCCTCCCGCCGAACCGATTCCGGGCAAGGCAACTTCTCGCACGAAAGAGCCATCTAAGTTAAAGATTTTAATCTGGGTGTAGGCGTCTTTCAAGTAGGAAGCCACAAATTGATTGTTCAGGAGGCCTATGCCTTCGAGGGTTTCTGCTGCTTCGGGGATAATTTCTGTGAACCCCCCCTCCCTGGGCGACGGGGGGGTTTCATCACAAGCGAGGGATGAGGGAGGTGGGTTGTTGGTGGCGATCGCAATTACGCGGCCCAGCGGTGCATTCAAGTTTGTTTGAAACCAGAAAATAGAGCCCTCATTGTCGATGAAACTGTACTCAGCCTCGAATTCGCTAATCAGTTCTACAACGGTTGATTCCGGTGCAGTTAAATCCTTGTAGAAAATCAAGTTTTTGGTTTCAGTTCCCTGCCAAACTGAAATAATCAAGTATTTGCCATCTTCGGTGACGCCGCCACTGAATCCCCACTCTTTTTGGTCGGGTCGCTCGTAGATTAATACGTCTTCAGATTGGGGCGTGCCGATTTGGTGGTAAAACAGTTTTTGGTAATAGTTAACGTCTTCGTGCTTGCTTTTTTCGTTGGGTTCGTCGTAGCGACTATAAAAAAAGCCTTTGCCGTCGTGAGTCCAAGAGGCGCCTGAGAATTTCACCCACTTTAAATGATCCGATAAATCTGCACCTGTTTCGATATCGCGGACTTTCCATTCTTGCCAATCCGAGCCGGAGGTTGACAAACCGTAAGCCATATATTTGCCGTCTTCGCTGATAGCTACGCTACCCAAAGCAACGGTTCCATCTTCTGAGAGAGTGTTGGGGTCAATTAATACTTTGGGTTCGCTGTCGAGGGATGTTAAAGTATAGAGTACGGATTGGTTTTGCAGGCCGTCATTCTTGTAGTAGAAATAGCGATATCCTTCTTTGAAAGGTATGCCGTATTTCTCGTAATCCCAAAGTTGAGTCAGGCGCTGTTTGATTTTTTCCCGCGCCGGAATTTCGTTGAGGTAGCCGAAGGTGACTGCATTTTGGGCTTCCACCCAAGCTTGGGTTTCCTCAGAGTCGGGATTTTCCAGCCACCTGTAAGGATCGGGTACTTTGACGCCGTGGTAGTCGTCTGTTTGGTCGATTTTGCGGGTTGTGGGGTAGCTTAAAGGTCGATCGAATTTGGTCATGATTTTTTACTACTATCGGTAACTTTGTCCAGTTTACCCTTTCGCGGCAGTGACAGGGGAGAGTCGCTCAATTTGGGATTTTAGATTTTATCCTAAATCTGGGTTAAATAAGTAACCCCACCTCAAAAAACCGAATACTTTGATACCTGAATCTTTTAAAACATTGGGTGTATAACATAGAAGATATCGCCAATAAATACTATTTTAAAATGAGATATAATTAATTTAGTTTTTTTCGGATAAAGTGCTTCCCAAGAATGACTAAATTTCCCCATGACCAGTTTGCCAAAGAATACCTAAGAGAGTTATTGTCACCTCTAGGAGAAGTAGAAACCAGTAAAGATGTTTCTGCTCAAGTTCGAGAAATTGATATCTGGTTTAAACCCACTTCTGTATCGCCTGAATACGTAGAAAATTTAGGTTTATTAGGTCAAATGACTGCGACTGTGGCTGCGATCGAACCATTTCGCAATGCCGTCAATACAGAGGATATCTTCAGTTGTGTTGTCAAACTTTTAAATACTAGGGCAGAATTACTGCGCCGAGCTAATCGAGAAGAGCAACGTTTAGAATCTCAGCAATTACCCCGGTTGTGGATTCTGACTCCCACTGCTTCGGAGGCTTTGTTAAGGAGCTTTAATTTTATGCTTCCCCAAGAGTCAGAAGGTTGGGGGAGGGGGGTTTATTTTCTATCGGAAGTTTGGCGAGTAGGATTGATAGCTATTCACCAGCTACCGAATGTTCCAGAAACGATGTGGTTGCGGATTTTAGGTAAGGGTAAAGTACAGCAAGGGGCGATCGCGGAATTAACAAGATTGCCTGTTGATAGTCCCTTACGAGCTAATACGCTAGAATTATTGTACAACCTGCAAGCGAATCTGCAAGTAAATTTAGCAGCTAGTACCCCAGGAAATCAGGAAGATAAGGAGTTAGTTATGGCGCTCGTACCTCTGTTACAACAAAAAATAGATGAGGCCACACAACAAGGAAGAGAAGAAGGAAGAGAAGAAGGAAGAGAAGAAGGAAGAGAAGAAGCACAGCGGTTGATTTTGCAGAACTTTCTGCAAGTCAGATTTGGGGATTTAGACGCTAAGATAATTGCCTTTTTTGCCTCTGTCTCGGCTTTACCTGTTGGTGAATTCACTATGTTGTTAGTGCAATTATCCACATTGCCAATTGCCCAAGCAGATAGACAACAAGTACAAACTTTAATCGCCGAAAATGTCTTGAGAAAGCGCTTTGGTCAATTAGAAGTAAACACCGTCAATCTCATCCCAAATTTGCTCGCATTGTCTGCCGAAAATTTATCGCTATTGCTGTCACAACTGCCGGATTTGTCAATAGAAGAACTAATTGCTCGAATAGAAAATTATTCCGTTTGAGTAAAAAAAGAGCGATTAAGCTCGATCGAGTTCTTGTGGAAAGTAGGGGTTGGGCGTCCCGCCCGCCAGAAAACACAATTTAGATGCGGGACAACTTATAACTAATCCAACTCCCTCCTTCCTTCCAAAGCGCGAGCCAATGTAACTTCATCGGCATATTCCAAATCTCCCCCCATCGGCAAACCAAAAGCTATGCGAGTCACTAGGGTAAAAGGTTTTAATAAGTGACCGATATAAAGAGTAGTAGTTTCGCCTTCCACGCTGGGACTAATAGCAATAATTACTTCCTTAACCTTTTGCTGGCTGACGCGCCGCACTAACGGTTGAATGTTCAATTGTTCCGGGCCAATTCCATCCATTGGCGAGATAACGCCGCCAACAACGTGATATTTACCCATATATTCCCGCGTTTTTTCTAAAGCGATTACGTCGCGGGATTCTGATACTACACAAATGGTATGAGTGTCGCGGTTGGTATTGCGGCAAATTTCGCAAACAGGGTCAGCAGATAAGTGAAAGCATACTTGACAGAAACCTACTTGCTGTTTGGCATCAATCAAAGATTTAGCTAGGGCTTGCACTTCTTCTTCCGGTCGCTTCAAAATATGTAAAGCTAGCCGCTGGGCTGTTTTTGGGCCGACTCCTGGCAAGCGCTGCAATTGTTCGATTAAACGAGCTAAAGGTCGAGTGTACATTAAAAATTGGCGGTAATTGGTAATATCATTTCTGGTTGATTCGCGACAATATAATTTGTGCGATGTAGGGGCGGGTTTTACCAACCATCTATGTTTAAAACTAAGTATATCATAAACTCGTCCCGCCCGTACACTGATGACTATTGACTAATTTACCCTCCACTAATTTTAGCTTTGTAGCCTAACTTTGTGATAATTTCTAGCAGCTTTTGCTTGTGTTCGCCTTGAATTTCGATTTCATTATCTTTGACTGTGCCGCCAGTACCGCATTGGGCTTTTAGCTGCTTGGCTAAAGTTGCTAATGTTTCGGGTTTTTCCTGAAAGCCGCTGATGACTGTAACTGTTTTGCCGCCGCGTCCTTTTCGGGATGCTTCGATTTTGAGGTTTTGTTGATTGGGGGGAACTTCGGCAACTCCCCGTTGGAGGGCGGCCGAGTTGTCAACGTTGCCAAATTCGGAGTAAACAATTCGTTTTCCTGATTGGTTATTTGTATTGGAGTTTTTGGGTTTTGATGTACTCATAGTAGTTGGGTACTTGGGAGTTATGCCTGGTAGCGGATGGGCCCGGCAGTCCGGCAGGGAATTCATTCCCTGCCTCATAGCTAAAGTCCTCGCTATGAGGACTGTAGAATGTGTTTGAGAATGGTTGATTTAGGTGAGTTTTCAGGGAATATAATCTCTGAGATTTGCTGTTGGTTGTACATAGATTGTACTTGGTATTAGCAGTCAGTTAAAACTGACTTTAGCTCTCTCGACAGGGAATTCATTCCCTGGCGGGCTATCAGGGCGATCGCACATTCCCCGGTTTCAATTGAATTATATCGTTTACCGTTGTTTCTGGAGGAGTGAACCGCTGAGGGCGTCCAGGAAGAGAAGAGGGAGATGGATAATTCTGTTGAAGCGCGGGTTTGAGATGGGTGGGGAATTTAATTTTAGTTGGTTAAGTGCGATCGGGCGCAAGCAAAGAACCCCGACTTCGCAGAAGTTGTCGGGGTTCTAATCAATTAGTTTCACCAGTAAGTGGGGATAAACCCGATACCTTCATAGAAACGTTGGCACTGATTGAAGTGTTTCTATATATCGAGGGAATAAAACCCGATTAGGAGCAAATAATCCCAGACCACTCTTGATGTCCTCGACCTGGTTGACACTGAAATTGCCGTCCGACCCAAATAATTCCCCAGTTATTTTGGTTGCGTTTTAATTCAACGCGGTGTCGTACTGCACGGGCTGAATCGTCAGCTAGACCTATTCGGGTGTATAAAATTACAGATGTTCCTTCTCGGGAATATGTAATTGAAATCTCTTCATAAATTCTTCCTTCTTCATCTTCCAACCCCCTAAACAATTGTGCCGCTACGGCTTTTGGATTTGTCGCTGTAATGCCTTCAGAAGAGATGAATTCTTGTACGTTAACTACCTGAAAATTAAAACGTGGATTGTTGGCTGCATTTAGTTTAGCCCAAGTTTTATCGCCGACTATGCCGTCGGGAACCAGTTGTTGGGACTTTTGGAAATTGACGACAGCTTGCTTAGTTTTTGGCCCAAAAATACCATCAATGATACCTGGATCAAAATTTAAATTTTTCAAACCTTCTTGTAGCTTGGTGACTTCGGGGCCTTGTGAGCCTTCTTGAAGCAGAATAGAAATAGAGTTCATGATTTGTCCTTGCTTAGTTGTATGTTGTATTTCATGTTTGAGATAAAGATGCACTTAACTTCACTGCTGAATATATTCACTCTTGAATATACCCATTCCGTATAAACACGTATAAAGCATAAATTTTCTTCAAATACTCAATTTTGGAGATGATCGAAAACGACCGAATCGACCTTTCAGCGATTTGCACACCCGATCGCCCACAGCCCCATAGACTAGATATAATAAAATCTGTCCCATTATCCCCACAAAGTTCGTGACAGTCACCCCCCTACCTCTCACCACCGAAACCAGCGCCCAACGCCCCGACTCTCTCGGCAGATTCGGCAAATTCGGCGGCAAATACGTCCCCGAAACCCTGATGCCCGCTTTATTTGAACTAGAAGCCGCTTTCCACAAATACCGCAGCGAACCGGAATTTCAACAGCAACTCCAACAATTGCTCAAAGATTATGTCGGCCGCCCCAGCCCTTTGTATTTTGCCGAACGCCTCACCGAACACTACGCTAAAGCAGACGGAACTGGCCCGCAAATTTACCTCAAACGCGAAGATTTAAACCACACCGGTGCTCACAAAATCAACAACGCTTTAGCTCAAGCATTGCTGGCAAAACGCATGGGCAAAAAGCGGGTAATTGCTGAAACTGGTGCCGGTCAACACGGCGTTGCTACTGCCACAGTTTGCGCTCGTTTCGGCATAGAATGCGTTGTCTACATGGGCGTTCACGACATGGAAAGACAGGCTTTAAATGTGTTTAGAATGCGGCTGATGGGAGCCGAAGTGCGGCCGGTGGCTGCGGGTACGGGAACGCTGAAAGATGCGACTTCGGAAGCGATTCGCGACTGGGTGACAAATGTCGAAACAACTCATTACATTCTCGGTTCCGTAGCCGGCCCGCATCCTTACCCGATGATGGTACGCGATTTCCATGCGGTAATTGGTGAAGAAACGCGGGCTCAGTGTCAGGAAAAGTGGGGTGGTTTGCCGGATATTTTATTAGCTTGCGTCGGCGGCGGTTCTAATGCAATGGGTCTTTTCCACGAGTTTGTCGGGGAAGAAACTGTTAGATTGATCGGTATTGAAGCGGCGGGCGAAGGTGTGGAAACTGATAAACACGCTGCTACTTTGACTAAGGGAAGTGTGGGAGTTCTGCACGGCGCGATGAGTTATTTGCTGCAAGATAATGAAGGTCAAGTGATTGAGCCGCATTCGATTAGTGCGGGTTTGGATTATCCGGGCGTGGGGCCGGAACACAGTTATTTGAAGGATGCTGGTAGGGCTGAATATTACAGTGTTACTGATGCAGAAGCGCTGGAAGCATTTCAGCGGCTTTCGCAGTTGGAGGGGATTATTCCGGCTTTGGAAACTTCTCACGCGATCGCCTATTTAGAGACTTTGTGCCCGCAGTTAACAGGCAATCCGCGCATTGTGCTTAATTGTTCCGGACGCGGCGATAAAGACGTGAACACTGTAGCGAAGGTTCTGAATATCTAGGTTAGCGGAATGTGGGGCGATCGCTCTGTAGGAATTGGTAACAATTAATTGGTGTCAACTTAAGACTAAAATCCTTTGTATCTCTCGTTTGTATCGAAGTCTAGATCCCCCCTAGCCCCCCTTAATAAGGGGGGGACTGGAAGCGTTCAAAGTCAACCCCTACTCCGCTTATTAAGGGGGATCGAGAGGCTCATCGTCAGACGGTATACTCATATTACTTTTGGCATTAAGTTGACACTAATGGTAACAATTAACTTTATTTTTCGTTTGATTTCATGTCCAAAGGTTTGATTTCGATTTGCTTGGGATTGTTGACAATCCTGCCTAAGTGTGACACCTTTATTCCTACGCGATCGCTGCCACAAACTCCCATGAATACTAAGGTTGCTTCGAGTGCTATTACTGACTTAGAAAAAGCGGTTAACCAACAGATAAATCAATACCGAGCATCTAAAAAGTTGCCGCCGCTGAGTGTCGATCCGCGAATCACTCAGATAGCAAGAATTCACAGCGAAGATATGGCTAAGGGTAAAGTAAGTTTTAGCCACGATGGATTTGAGGGGCGGGCGAAAGCAATTACGATTCCTTATCAAAGTGTAGCTGAAAATCTTGCTTACAATATGGGCTACAGTGACCCGGTACGCAATGCTGTTGAAGGTTGGATTAAAAGTGACGGCCACCGCAAAAATATGGAAGGTCAGTTTAATGTGACCGGTATTGGGGTTGCGAAAAATGCCAAAGGCGAGTATTATTTTACTCAGCTTTTTGTCCGCAGTCGGTAAGCGGAAGGAAGAGGGAAGTTCGGCAACGGATTCTGTAACGGATGTAACGGATGTAACGGATGTAACGGATGTCAGTCCGAGGGAAGTCGGAAGAGGGAAGAAGGAAGAAGGTAGTCAACAGTCAACAGTCAACAGTCAAAAATTACTAATAATGGAATTTGCAGATTTTCAAGTGTGCGATGGTGATATTCCCGATTCTCTCTTATCTTATTATTTGACTGCGGAGGCGATCGCCGTTGATACCGAAACAATGGGTTTGCTACCGTGGCGCGATCGCTTGTGTTTGGTGCAGTTGTGCAATCCCGAAGGTAAAGTTGCAGTGGTGCGGATTGCCAAAAGCCAGACAGCAGCCCCGAATTTAAAGAAGTTAATGGAAGCCGAAAATATTGAGAAAGTATTTCATTTTGCGCGCTTTGATATGGCAACAATGCGTTACAATTTAAGTATTGACATTGCACCAGTTTTCTGCACCAAGCTAGCTAGTAAACTTGCTAGAACTTATACCAACAGACACGGATTGAAAGAATTAATTCTAGAACTCGAAAAGGTAGAATTAAATAAAACATCTCAAAGTTCCGACTGGGGAAATGCGACTAATCTTTCGGACGATCAACTAAATTATGCTGCTAATGATGTTCGCTATTTGCTGAGCGCTAAACAAAAGTTGACTGCTATGTTGCAGCGAGAAGAACGCTGGGAAATTGCACAGCAATGTTTTCAGTGTTTGCCAGTTTTTGTGAGTTTGGATTTATTGCAGTACAACAATATTTTCGAGCACGGCTAATACCATTTTAGATTTTAGATTTTAGATTTTAGATTGGGAATGAATGATGGCTACCAGGGTTTAGATGACGCGCATACAGTTGCATTCTTTTTTGGAAATTGTATAATATTGTGTCATATTATGTCCGATCGATTGACCATAATATCCCGGCCGGGCGGGTTTTTGAGATTGTCAATTATTGGCAGATATTATTGGTGAACCCGCCCCTACCTGATTTCGGGCGAAGCGAAGCGGAGGGAATCGACCGGACTAGATATCACCTCGCACAATTGCAATCAAATTGGTTTGTAATGAAGACTTGAGTTATGATAAAACTCGCTTGGACTTGAGTCCTCACTACAAACGTAATTATTATTATTTGACCAGACTTGATGTGATATCAAATCCGGTAGCATCGGAATTATTCCTCTCTGTATTCTCTCCCTCTGCGTTCTCTGCGCCCTCTGCGGTTAAATCATTCCGATAAAACCGGAAACGATATGAGTTAAAAAAAAAATCAAAACAGTGATCTATTGCTGATTATGGCTAATCGGGATTATGTTCGTGCAGCAAAGCTTCTATTTGGTCGTCAACATTTCTAATCACCTGTTCCAAAGCGGGCAACCCCTCTAAAGGCACAGGAGAAAGCCGAGTTCGATCGCGAATTTGATTCACTTTCCGCTGCAATTCTTCGGCCAGCCGCAGCGCGTCCCGACTCAAAGTAGACAACTGCTGCTGCTGGTAAAACCTCAAAGCTGCCCCCCGCAAAACTTGCAAGGTGGCTTCTTCCTTGCCACCCACCGTCATTACCCGCAAGCGCAACAGCAAATGAGTGTTTTGGTATATGCGCTCAACTTCGACTTGTTTGGCTTGTTCCACCGGGCCAACAGGCATATCCGTCAGCCGTTTCAACTCATCGATGACCTCTTGGAAAAGCACGATATCGATACCTTCAAGCATCGATTTCAAAACACCATCTTGACTCCAAAGAATGCGACCTTGGGACTGGTGCCGCTCAAAAAACAGGCGGCCGATACCCTCTCGCAGCACTCTACCGAGCAATTCTTGCAGCAGTTGGGGCGCGGGCAAAGTTGCCACAACTTCGACGGGGCTTGACAAGTGCAAGGCCTCGACATTCAAAACCGATAGCTGTGTCGGTGTCGGGGGAACCTCAGCGCTAGCAGGTTTAAACCGCTCAGGAGCGGGCCTTGAGGGTTGTGGCACAGACAGCAGCGTTGCTGCATTGGGGCCTGAAGTTGCTGATGGGGGATTTTTGGGTTTTGGGGCTGCGGCGGTTTCTGTCTGGCTGGGTTCTCGGAGCTGGTTGCCGTGCAGCAAGTAAGCTGAGAGCATCGAGCGCTGAGTTTCCGAGGCAATTGGCTCTGTTGTGACTGAGCAATTCATGTAAGCTAAAATCCGCTGCACGTAGTCCAAGGCGGAGTCATCTTGAGCATCGACTACGCCCAATTTAAATAGATTACCTTCTAGAGATAAAGGCAAAACTTGATAATAAAGGCAAGCTTCAAAGGGGACAACTGTGTCGATTAGGTGAAATATTCGATCGGAGTCCATTGTAGCTGCCGAGTGTGTTGAAGATGTATGTACCATTAGCTGCTTTGTAGTTGGAAGCGCGATCGAGCGCGACGCACCAACCTGATGCGATAAAATTAAACGCTGCAACTTCCCTGACGGAGGAATTGGCCTAACAACCGGAAGCTTTTATTAAAGAAACATCCTTAGTCCCAGAATTTTCTCCCTGCTGTATTGCAGCCTCAAATTCTACCCAAAGATTGAGAGCTAGATGATGACTAGCGCAGTCTAGACCCACTATCATCGATCGCCCGAGATTGATGCCCGTGGCTGGCAACAATAGAATTATGTCTTTAATGCACAAGTATTAGAGATGCACCACAACCGATGATTTACGGGCAACCGCTGAATTTAGGATTGGTTAAAAAATCCTCAAAAGTCGATCGTGCTGCTAGTATCTTACCTCAGAGAGTGGGCTGCGATCGTCTCGGAGCGCGATCGTCATTCGATTTTAGATTTTAGATTTTAGATTTTGGATTGACTTGCGCGAGATAAATTCGGGGGCTTGAGGAGTTGAGATTTTCGATTTTGGATTGATTCCACGGATAAATCACGTAGCGGCTACGATCGAGAAACTCGCTTGTCACGGCAGCGCTACAACATCCCGATCAAGCTAACCTGATTGGACACAAGGGGCATCGCGCGGTTTTCCACGGGGCAACTTGGAGTTATCTGTGGCTGTGCGGGAATTGATTTGTAGCGCGGATTCTGAAAAATGCTACCGCCAATTAACAATTAGCAATTGCCCGCCACCCCTTACCAATCTACTCGTTGCGGAGAGATTGAGCTGCTAAATAAAGTTTGCTCCACTCGCCGATGACTTGATTGGTTTTCAGCTTTAATTCAGATGCGATCGTCTCTACACTTTTCCCTGCTTTCAGCGATTCTACCAACTGCCGCTGCACCGGCGTGAGGTCTTGTAAATATTGCTGCCACTGGGCGGGAGTCAAGCCCAAACTGTGTTCTTTGAGCGAAGTTTCCAGCCAGTTGGCGACTAATTCCGGTGCTTGTTTGACCGCAAAAACCCGAATCGCGTGGTAACTGACTTTTTCTCGCAAGCGGTAAATTTGCTTGATCGGAACCTTCAACTCCTCGGCAATTGCCTCTTGGGAACGACCTTGCAGGTAAAGCTGCAGCCACCGAGAAGCCAGCGGATCGACTTCAGCAGCCAAGTAATTCTCAAATTCTTGTTGGACAATCTGCCGCTGAGTTTGCTGCTCTTCCCAAGCTTGATTTTCTCGATACTCGGACATCGCCTGTTCGTCTAGCAGACTAAGCGGTTCGTCTGTATCGTCCGGTAGAACCTGTTCCGACACCAGCCGCACCCAGTCTCCAGCAGGCACTTGGGTCAACCCGCCCCGCTGGGCACGCCGCAGGTAGTTGACAAAACGGTACACCAACAGCGGCTGGTTGCGGATCGGCCGCAAGCAGTATTCTTCTGTGCTCGCTAGCAGCAAAGCATTTCGGAGGCGTCTGTCTGAGGTGCATTCGGCAATCCAGGCGACTTGCTGCTGCAGGTAGCGATCGGAATTGAGCATTTCCTGAATCACTTCTTGTAGTACCTCCACCGCACTCCGCTGTCTGTCGCGACTCAGGGAAACCCACGCTTGGATTTTTTGCCGGAGCACAACCAAACCGCCGAGCCGCCCGATCAAGTTGCGGTAAGCTTTTTCTGGCGGTACTCCTAGATACCGAGAAATCAAAATTCGATATAAAAAGTCGATCGCCCCAGAGGCGACAGACAATTGAGTTGGGCTAAGAGTGTCAAATCTTTCGGGCTTGTCTCCCAACAGCCAGCGGACAACACTCTCGCGGGTGCTAGAATTTTCGTCCGGGCAATCTTGTTCAAGTCGAGACTTCCAATCTTGTGCCAGTCTTTGGGCCAAGGTCATGAGCTGTTGAGCTATTTGTCTTTCACCCCCGATTTTACGTGGTATCCTGGATTTTTGAGTATTTTTCAGATATTTCAGATATACGATCGCGCGATCGGATAAATTACCTTAAATTACCCTAAACAAAATTCCATTACGGTGCGATATGCCTAATTTTTTATTAGAACTCGGTACAGAAGAATTGCCCGCATCTTTTGTCGCAAGCAGCGCCCAGCAGTGGCAGCGACTTGTACCTGCAACGCTGGCAGAAGAATCCTTGACAAATGACTCAATTAATGTATACGCTACTCCGAGGCGTTTGGCTGTTCTCGTGAAAGGGCTGCCAGTTAAGCAATTAGACAGAGAAGAAGAGGTAAAAGGGCCGCCCGCGAGTTCGGCTTTTAAAGATGGCAAACCGACGAAAGCAGCGGAAGGTTTTGCGAAAAAGCAGGGCGTAGAAATTGATGCTTTGGAAGTTCGGGCTACGGATAAAGGCGATTTTGTGTTTGTGCTCAAAAAGATTCCGGGGCGGATGAGTGCGGATATTTTGACAGAACTTGTGCCGCAGTGGATTAATAAGTTAGAAGGCAAAAGATTTATGCGGTGGGCTGACGGAGATTTGAAGTTTCCGCGCCCGATTCGATCGATCGTGGCGCTGTTAGATGATACTGTACTGCCAATTACATTGGTGAGTGGTTCGGATACGGTCAAGAGCGATCGAATTTCCCAAGGACACCGGGTGTTATACATCCCCCCTACACCCCTGGGAGGGGTTTCGATTCCCCAAGCCGAGGATTATGTCGAGTGTCTGCGGGCTGCTTGCGTAGAGGTCGATCGCACCCAGCGCAAAAATCAAATTAAAGCACAAGTAGAAGCCGCAGCAACAAAACAAGGCGGTTACGCCGCCATTACCGAAGATTTGTTAGAAGAAGTCACCGACTTAGTAGAATGGCCGAACGCAGTTGTCGGCAAATTTGACGAAGAATTTTTGATATTGCCGCCGGAAGTAATTACCACAATTATTGTTACAAACCAGCGGTATTTTCCCATCCTCAAAAGCCCAGATTATCCCGAACTTCTGCCCTATTTCATTACAATTTCCAACGGAGATCCCGCTAAAGCGGCGATTATTGCCGCTGGTAACGAGCGAGTAGTGCGGGCGAGATTGGCAGACGGTCAGTTTTTCTACAAAGCAGACTTGGCAAAGCCTCTAGAGGATTATTTGCCCAAGTTGGAAAAAGTTACTTTCCAGGAAGATTTAGGGACTGTGCGCGCCAAGGTCGATCGACTGTGCAAGATTGCCAGTTTAATTGTCAATCAACTGCCAATCCCAGAGGAAGAGCAAGGTGATATAGCCAGAGCAGCCTTACTTTGCAAAGCCGACCTCGTAACCCAAATGGTTTACGAACTTCCCGAAATGCAAGGAATCATGGGGCAGAAATACGCCTTAGCAAGTGGCGAATCGGAAACAGTAGCCACAGCGATTTTTGAACATTATTTGCCCAAAGGTGCGGGCGACAATTTACCCCAAACTCTCACAGGTCAAGTTGTCGCAATAGCCGACAAATTAGATACATTAGTCAGCATCTTCGGTTTGGGAATGTTGCCGACTGGTTCATCCGATCCCTTCGCTTTGCGCCGCGCAGCCAATGCAATAACTAACATTATTTGGGCGGCTCAGTTGCCAGTAAACTTGCACAATTTGCTCGCAGAAATTGTTGCCGAATTTACCGCAGCGCGGCCAGAAACACCTGCGGAGTTGCTGTCACAGTTATACGAGTTTTTCTTACAAAGAATTCGGACTTTGTTGCAAGAAGAAAAAAATGTAGATTACGATTTGGTAAATGCCGTTTTGGGAGAAAACGACCCAGAATATACTGAACGAGCATTGAGAGATGTGTTGGACGCACTGGAAAGAGCACTTTTCCTACAACAAATCCGCAATAACCAGACTTTGGATCTAATTTACGAAACAGTCAACCGTTCAACTCGTTTGGCGGCCCAAGGAGATTTGGATAAAGTAGAATTGGAACCGAAAACGGCGGTGAAACCGGAGTTATTTCAAAAGTCGTCTGAACAAGCTTTTTACGATGCAGTAGTGCAGTTAGTGCCGCAAACGCTGCTATCCAAACAAACTCGGAATTACCAGCAGTTGGTAGATAGTTTGACGGAAATTGCTCCGACTGTCAGCAACTTTTTCGACGGGCCAGAAAGCGTTTTGGTGATGGACTCTGACCCGGAAATTAAGCGAAATCGGTTGAATTTGCTGGGTTTGCTGCGGAATCACGCGCGGGTGTTGGCTGACTTTGGGGCGATCGTCAATCGATTTTAGATTTTAGATTTTGGATTTTAGATTGCGACCAAAGGTTTTGATGTAATATCAAATCCATTGGTATCGGAA
>NZ_JAUBPB010000026.1:0-64599 GCF_036700545.1 Microcoleus sp. SVA1B4 | reverse complement strand
TTATTCATTTCTATCTTCTCTCTTCTCCTCCTCTGTGTCCTCTGCGCCCTCTGCGGTTAAATCATCCCAAAAAAACCCTAACCGAAATCGATTTTAGATTTTAGATTGTGGATTTTAGATTGCGGCCAAAGGTTTTGGTGTAATATCAAATCCATTGGTATCGGAATTATTCATTTCTATCTTCTCTCTTCTCCTCCTCTGTGTCCTCTGCGCCCTCTGCGGTTAAATCATCCCAAAAAAACCGTAACATATAAGAGGAAAAAACCAAGAAAGTTCGCTCCATCACACACACAACTTATGCCGATAGCTCATATCATTGGACTAGGAAAATCAGGAATTGCCGCCGCCAGACTGCTAAAACGCGAAGGATGGGAAGTAACGCTGAGCGATCGCTCATCTTCCCCAAGCTTGCTCGAACAGCAACAGGAATTCGCTAACGAAGGAATTAAAGTTGAGTTAGGTAAATCTTTTGAACCAGTCGAATCTATAGAATTAATAGTAGTAAGTCCGGGCGTTCCCTGGGACATTCCAGCATTAGTGCGCGCCAGAGAGTTAGGCATTGAAACAATCGGAGAAATGGCTCTCGCGTGGCGTTACCTCAAATCTCCTTGGGTGGGAATTACCGGCACTAACGGCAAAACTACTACTACTGCTTTAATTGCTGCTATTTTTGCCGAGGCCGGGCTTTACGCTCCCGCTTGCGGCAATATTGGCTATGCTGCGTGTGAATTAGCTTTAGGCGAAAAACCGCCGGATTGGGTAATCGCAGAAATCAGCAGCTATCAGATAGAATCCTCGCCGTGTGTAGCGCCGCGAATTGGAGTTTTGACGACTTTGACGCCGGATCACCTCAGCCGCCACAAAACTTTGGAAAATTACTACAACATTAAAGCGCATTTGCTGAAAAAGTCGGAATTGCAAGTAATCAACGGCGACGATCCTTGTTTGCGGCAGCAAGGAGTTGACGTTTGGCCGGATGCGTGTTGGACGAGTGTCAAAGGTGAAAAAGATTTGTTGGGAAAACGCACTTTTGGAGCGTACATCGAAAACGGTTGGGTAATAGCTCAAAGCGAGAAAATTCTGCCTGCTGAGTCTTTGCGGATGGTGGGAGAACACAATTTGCAGAATTTGTTAATGGCGGTGGCTGCGGCTAATTTGGCGGGGATAGATAAAAGTGCGATCGCCCGGGCGATCGCTAAATTCCCCGGAGTTTCGCACCGCCTCGAACACATCTGCACTTGGGAAGGCATAGATTTCATCAACGACAGCAAAGCTACTAATTATGACGCCGCGCAAGTCGGGTTGGCTTCTGTGAGCGCACCGGCGATTTTAATTGCGGGCGGCGATGCCAAAGAAGGGGACGATCGCGCGTGGATTGATACAATCAAGGCGAAAGCTGCTGGGGTGTTGCTAATTGGGGATGCGGCAGGAATTTTTGCCGATCGGCTCGAACAAGCAAATTACAACGCTTGGGAAATAGTCGAAACAATGGAACGAGCAATCCCGCGAGCAGCAGAATTAGGCAAACAAAATCATGCTAAAGTAGTGCTGCTTTCCCCAGCCTGTGCTAGCTTTGATCAATACCAAAACTTCGAGCAACGGGGCGATCATTTCCGCCAATTATGCCTCGAATCCCTGATTTAACCGACACCAATCCCGTAGGGGCGGGTTCACCAACAATTTAGGCCTAAAACCAATAATCTCGTAAACCCGCCCCCACCCAACTCTCAATCACAATCTACCGCTTTCAAGATACAAGATGCGGGTTCACCAACATCTTTAATTGGCTAACCATAATCTTCATAAACCCCCCGTCCATACTGTCTTCCAAATATCCTTAATTCTAGCCTGCTCTTCCCATTCTAGCTCCTGAAAAACTATCATTATCTCCTCATGAGTATAATCAATAATGATTGCCGCCAAATGAGCAGCGGTTTCCGCATCCAGCATGGCTGTTTTTAACTTTGCCATTGCCTCTTTATCCATTACCACTAAACTTTGAATATTGACCTCACTTTCATTTTAATTGTGTCTGCAAATGTCTTTTAATTTGGTCGGAAAATCAGCACTCTGAGCAGCACTTATTGTATCAGAATGCGACGACGATATTTTAAATTGGCTACAAAGCTGAGAGCGCAATTTTTCATCAATCTCCAGAATATTACCTTGGGAAGCGACGTTTTTTTGCAACAAAATTGCGATTTCCCTTTCCAGTTGGCGATTTCCTTGCTGAAAGAAGTCTTGAGAGTTAGAACGAAACAAACCGCTATTGACTTGCTGAATTTGGCTCGGTGTCAGCGATTGAGCCGAGACAGCAGCCGGAAATCCCAAAGATGCTGCTAGCCACCAGCTAGAAATTATCTGTTTGAGAATGCTGTTCATCACTGTCGGGAGGATTTTGTACCTCAGTTGGTTTCTCGTCTTCTGACTCGCTTGCTAATTCATCTTCTCGTTCAAGTTTTTCTTGCCACTCGACAAGCTGCTGAAAAAGTTTCGGCTTAATTTCAAATACGGGCTTGTTGGTTTCTGACATATTTACTCCTAACATTTATTACATTTAACTGGTTCCCAGGCAGAGCCTGGAAACGAGTAGAAAAACAATTATGTCGATCGTAAGTTACGCTCAAACTTTCAGCAGCGACATAATTATGCCTGTTAATGAACCCCCAAGCAAAGCTAAAGTAGCTAAGGTACTAATGCCAAATCCTGCAGCTCTTTTTTCGGCAGCTTGATAGTAACCCCAAGCAAACAAAATGCGTCCAATTATCCAAACTGCGCCGATACCAGCGCCCCAAATTGGGCTGAGAAATTGCGAGAACAGCCACAGCGAGGGCAAAAATAGAATCATTTGCTCTAGGGTATTTTGCTGAACTCGCACAACTCGCTCAAAGTCGGGGTTTCCTGTCATCTGCGGGGGAGAAACTTTGTATTTTAATCTAGCTCTGCCGACGTTGATGGTAACAACGAAGTAGAGAATTAATGCTGAAACAGTAATTAGACTAGGCCAAAGTGTCGCGTTTGCTTCTGCGAGCATGATTCGGTATTATTGGGGTGGACTATATATAGCAATCCTCGCATCGTTTGTGTAATTATTGTAGGGGGCAAACCCCCCGTGGTTGCCCCATGAGGCCGAGGTAAGCAAAGAAAGGCATTACCCCTACATCTTTTTACGACTCCTGCAAGGATTGGTATATCTTGATTATAAATCAATTATTGCCGATCGCGTTATTCATCGCCCTCCCGTCATTCAAGGCAGGGGATTTGATGCAACTGCTGGGTATTAGTGGCGCGACAATTGCTTTCGGATTCTGGGACATCCTCGAAAACTTGCTGGCTGGGATTTGATTCTTTTGCTCGCACCTGCATAGGGATACCAGCCCCCGACTCTTGTCGTGAGTAGCCCAAATTTTAGACTTTTGTTCAACCTCCCAGATTCCTCAGTGTAGTCAATCTAAAATCTAAAATCTGTGGAGTAAATTTAAAATCTAAAATCTAAAATCTAAAATCTAAAATCGTGTGACGGATACAAGCCCCTGACTTAAGGAGATTATTTTGCTCAACAATATTCGAGACAGTCTTAAATATTTCACTAGGAGCAGGATTCCTCGAGAGCATCTAAAGCAAATACGAGTTGACTTGTTGGAAGAATCAACCCTAAATATTAACTATCTTGTCTTAATTCTCGGTTCCTGTATAATTGCCACCTTTGGACTGCTTTCCAACAGTGCAGCCGTCATTATCGGTGCTATGATCATTGCGCCTCTGATGTTGCCAATCCGAGGGTTAGCATTTGGAGCGGTAGAAGGTAACGTTATCATCTTCCGCAAAGGTTTAGTTGCATTAGCAGTCGGGACGGTGCTAGCAATTTTTTTAGCTTGTTTTCTGGGCGCTTTGGTACAAATTCCCGACTTTGGAAGCGAAGTTTTAGCTCGTTCTAAACCTACATTACTAGACTTGGGAATTGCGATCGCCGCTGGGGGAATCAGTGGCTATGCAAAAGTTCAGCCCAAAGTTTCTGCTACTCTGGCGGGAACTGCGATCGCCGTGGCTCTGATGCCACCAATTTGTGTTATAGGTTTAGGCTTATCTCAAGCTAATTGGTCGCTCAGTTTGGGAGCAAGCCTCCTGTATCTTACTAATTTGCTGGGAATTACTCTCTCCTGTATGCTAACCTTTTTGATGGCCGGCTACACCCCCCTGCATCGCGCCCGTAAAGCCATCTTTTGGGCGCTAGCATTGACGGCTATACTTGTAATTCCTCTGGGCGTGAGTTTTGCGGAATTGATCGAGCAAGCGCAACTTGAAGCTAGTCTGAAGCGGGCGTTGCTTAACCGAACTATCACTTTTCAACGGGTGGAACTGATTGCAACTGATACTAACTGGTTGACGAAACCGCCGGAAGTGCGTCTGATTGTTCGCAGCAGCGAAGCTTTGACACCCAAACAGGTGCAGCTTTTAGAAGCATTTGTCGAAAAAGAAATGGGCCAAAAATTTACCCTGATTTTTCAAGTCAGTCAAGTTGAAGAAGTGCGGGGTTCAACCCTGGATAAGTCCCGATCGAAACCGAAACCTTAACTATTTTCTTCCTAATTATATGACCCCAGAAACTCTAATTAACGAAGCGACTATCGAGGGCAATCTCAAAAAATTTCTTTTAGTGCTATTAGTTTCCTTAAGTGTGGCGATACTGCCGCAAATATGGGGCTGGTTGCGCCAAATTCCCTACACGCTGCTTTTAGTAATTGTCGGGTTGGGTTTGGCTTTTATAGATGTGCGATTGGTGTCGCTCTCGCCCGAACTGATTCTGTTGATTTTTTTGCCGCCTCTTTTGTTTGAAGCTGCTTGGAATCTGGAATGGTCTAAACTCAAGCGGGATTTAGTGCCGATCGCTCTTTATGCGGTTTTGGGTGTTGTTATTTCCGTTGCGGGCGTGGCTTTTGCTCTCAACCAAATAGCGGGAGTTTCTTTAGCGATCGCCCTGTTGGTAGGAGCTAGTATATCTGCTACAGATCCTGTTTCAGTTATTGCATTGTTCCGCGAACTGGGAGTTGAAAAACGCCTAGCTTTGCTGGTGGAGGGAGAGAGTTTATTTAATGATGGCATCGCTGTTGTTGCCTTTAGTTTTTTGGTGGGATTCTCTTTAGGGACGGATGACGTTGGCATCCCATTTCTTGTGGGGCGTTTCTTAGCTTTTGTGGGAATTGGGATTGCTGTCGGGAGTGCGATCGGTTTTGGTATCTCCTATCTCACCCAACGGTTTGATTTACCTTTGGTGGAGCAATCGTTAACCTTAGTTTCCGCCTACGGCACTTATATAATTGTTGAGGAACTGGGTGGTTCTGGGGTGATTGGTGTGGTGGTGATGGGCTTGATATTTGGAAATTTCGGCTCTCGTATCGGTATGCAGCCCAGTACCAGACTTGCGGTGACACAATTTTGGGATTTTGTGGCGTTTTTTGTAAATTCGATCATGTTCTTGCTGATTGGCGATCGAATTAGTTTTGCTGGTTTGGGAGCGAATTTAGGAGTCATTGGCATAACTGTGGTGGCGATGTTTGTGACACGCGCGATCGCTATTTTTGGTTTAGGATGGTTGAGCAATAGGTTGGCAAAATCAGAAATTTCATTAGCCGATAGAACTGTGATTTGGTGGGGAGGATTGCGGGGTTCTGTGTCGATTGCTTTAGCTTTGAGCGTGCCGGAGGTTTTCCCCGAACGGCAAAAAATTATTGCGATCGTGTTTGGTGTAGTTTTATTTACGCTGCTAGTACAAGGTTTAACCACCAAGGCGCTGCTGGAAAAACTGGGGTTGTTGAACAACCAGGAGTTGCGCCAGGAGTATCTGGAGGCGATCGCCCAACGTGTTGCTCTCAATCGGGTTCTCAAGCATCTATCTGAAGTATCGGGCGATCGTAAAATCGAGCCTGAGTTTTCCAATCATCTCGTGAGTCAGCTTCAAGAAAAATTAAACTTGCTGCAAGCAAGAATCAATCAAATGTACGATCGATCTCCTGAACTGCGACAGATGACTATCGACAAACTCGAAGGGGATTTGGAGGCAATAGAGGCTGATACTTATGCTGAATTTGTGCGATCGGGTCAATTGAAGGAGCTGCCTGTTTCTGTGTTGCAGCAATGTTTTAAAGAGCGGAATGAGACAATTGTTTCTTAAAGCGAATTCGTTGGCAGGATTAACAGAAATAAGTTCTACTACAACGAGTACGGGTTTTGGGCTTTCGACTGAAACCATTGTGGGCAATCAAAAACAGTCCGAATTGTTGAGGGGCGGACATGGTATAATTCCTGATATTGTAGGGTTCGTCAGCCTACGATAATTTGAATATGAGCTAGATCATAGAAAGATTCGGCAGAATTTGGCATACTGAGAGTAAGGTTAAATAGGAGGTCAATTTAATGACCAATACTGCTCTCAATTTTAAGACTGCACCCGGACATGAAGTTCTGGCCGCGGCGGGTAAGAAAATGTTGAGGCCGGGGGGGAAACTTGCTACGGAACAGTTATTTGAATGGGCGGATTTTAAGCCTGGGGAGACTGTTTTGGAGTTGGCTGCTAGTTTTGGATATAGTTCGATCGCCCTTGTTGAACGTTTTGGCGTAAAAGTAGTGGGAGTTGAGAAAAATCCCGACAGTGTGGCCCGCGCTCGTGCTAATGTTGCAGCAGCCGGTTTGAGCGATCGAGTGGAAATTGTGGAAGGAGATATTTTTCACTTAGAGCGCATTGCTGAGCAGTTTCCCCAACAGTTTGATTGGGTGTTGGCTGAAGCTATCCTGACCATGCAGTCGCCGTCAGGGAAAGCTAAAATTGTATCGGGAATTTGCGATCGGCTAAAACCAGGCGGCAAGTTTCTCTCTCACGAACTTTTAGCTAGAAACCGAGAATCAGAAATTCAAAAAGCTTTATCAGAAGTGACTCGGGCTAATTCAACGCCTTTGTCTGAGTCTGGCTGGATTGCTGTTTACCAAAACGCGGGTTTGCAAGTAGAAAAGTGTCAAACTGGGGCGATGGGCCTCCTAAATTTGTCGCGAATGCTGCAAGATGAAGGGTTTGTGGGTACTGTGCGGATTGTGTGGAATATATTAAGTCGATCGCAAATTCGCGATCGTATCTTAGCAATGCGTCGAGTTTTCCAGCATTATCAACAGGATTTAGGCTACATCGTTATCTCTGCCAAAAAACAATCTTAACCGACTCAATCGCTTTTCGATTTTCGATTTTCGATGGAAGAAAGTGAAGCCACTGATAAATTCGAGACTTGTGACCAAATTAATTAATTGTCAAAAACTATGACTACTACTCTTTTACCGCTACAATCTTCAGCAATCCAACTCCGAGACGCAATTGAATATCCCGCCGCCGGAGTGCTGAACAAAATTTTAGTCAAAGACAAGAATTGTCAGTACAGTTTATTTTGTCTGGCTGCAGGAACGGAAATTTCGGAACACTCTTCGGCACGGAATGCCACAGTTAATGTCATAGAAGGAAATGGGATTTTGACTTTGGAAGGCAAGGATATTGTTTTGGAACCGGGGGTATTTGTCTTCATGCCCGGTCACGCTCTTCACGCTTTGAAAGCCGAAGAAAATTTGGCGTTTATTTTGACACTTTCCGAGCCTCATTAATCCCATAAATATTGCTGTAGGGGCGGGTTTTACCAACCATACTTGCCTAAAATCAATCATCTCATAAACCCGCCCCCCACAACCCGTGAATCGGGGCGGGTTTATATAGATAGTGAGTTGCAATCAAATATTGTTTGTGAAATCATGTCCCGTAGCATCATCAGTTGGGGCGGGGCGGGTTTACGAGATTGTTAGTTTGAGACGTAAATTGTTGGTAAAACCCGCCCCTACGAGCATTGGGATTTTAACATTTATTCTATTTCTTCTCCAGAGGCGACATCCTCCAATTTTTCCCAATCTAATATAATAATTTTACCGCCTCGACTGTAGGAGACAAACGGCTTGAGTTTCTTAAACAACCGCACGCATTCTTCGTAGGTGATGCCAATACTGCGAGCGATTTGATAGTAGGGAAAACGTTTTTCTAAACATACACTATTATCAGCAAGCTTCGTACCTTGCTCGACGCCAAAGTAATGAATAAATCGGGCCAGCCGCACGATCGCCCTTTCCGACACCAAACCGTGCACTGTCTCGTGCAGTTGCTGCAACCGCTGATTAAACACCGCCAATATTCGCAAAGCAATCTCAGGATTTTCCCGAATTGCTGCTAGCAAAACTTCCCGTTCTGTGGTAATAACTTCCACATCAGTTTCTGCCGTCACCGTTGCGGGGGCAATGCCGTTGCCTAGCAAAGCAGGTGCAGCAAAAATATCTCCCTGAAATAAAGTGCGGAGAATTGTTTCTTTGCCCGCCGCCGCTGTTTTTGCAACCCGCAGAGAACCGCTCAAAAGAGTGTATAATTTTTCGGGGATGCGATCGCCCTCATACATCACAACTTCTCCCTGTCGGTAAGTCCGAATTGCTGTATGTTCTTGCAATCGCTCTAATTCAGTTTGGTTTAAGCTGGCAAATATTCCAATTTTAGCCAGTTGCTCAACAGTTGATTTCATACCTTTAACTCTACCCGATCCGAGTCTATTGACAGTATAATAACGGTGAATTCAGAATATATCGAAACAAGCAGAGCCATCTACGAAAATGCAGAACCAGAATATCGGCGATATTATTTTGATGAGATAGCTGGCGGATTTGTGCTAATTCACCAACAACATAATCTTAATAATTCGGAAATCTTTATTGCTGAAGTTTTGGCTAAAATAGGGAAGAGAGTTAGAATGTTGAGCGAGCAAGCAGCAGAGGGTGTGAGAACGCCAGATGCTGAGATTGACGGTGAGATTTGCGAATTTAAGGAGTTGACAGAACAGACTCAAAACATCAGAGACCGAGTGCAAGAAGGCATCAGTAGAGCAAAAAAACAAGGTGCAGTAACGGTTATTTTTCACGTAAACCGAAAGAGTTACGAGTTTTGGAAGGTAAACGACGGCATCAGAAAAGCTTTTTATTGGGACGACACACAACGGATTCAGAGCATTATATTAGTATTCAATAGCGAAGAATCTCAAGAAATTACTAGGGAGGAATGGGAAAATGGAAGACGTTTTTAATGAGTTTGAAGAAATTATACAAAGAGGATTAAAAAATAATATGCCGCGAGATGCCAAATTGATAACTGTTGGGCAAATTCTTTATGCAGTTACCCGCGATGAGCTGACAAATAAAGAAGGTTGGCAGCTTGAAGCAATGCTGGGAGGCAGAAAAAACTGGGAAGAGGCACTTGAGTACAGCATTTTTGGCTATCCAGTAGATACAGCAACGCCATCTTTAGACAAACCTCTGGTTATTGCTGGCAAAACTTTTCATTCTCGCTTGATGACGGGGACGGGAAAATATCGCAGCATTGCAGAAATGCAGCAAAGTGTCAACGCTAGCAGGTGCGAAATTGTTACCGTGGCTGTGCGGCGAGTGCAAACAAATGCTCCCGGTCATGAAGGATTGGCAGAGGCTCTCGATTGGACTAAAATCTGGATGCTGCCCAATACTGCCGGTTGTCAAACTGCGGATGAGGCGATTAGAGTAGCTCGTTTAGGGCGGGAAATGGCGAAACTTTTAGGGCAAGAAGACAATAATTTTGTCAAATTAGAAGTGATTCCCGATGCTAAATATTTGCTGCCCGATCCGATCGGCACTTTGGAAGCTGCAGAACAATTAGTCAAAGAAGGTTTTGCCGTTTTGCCCTACATCAATGCCGATCCCCTGCTGGCAAAACGCCTAGAAGAAGTCGGTTGTGCGACAGTCATGCCTTTAGGTTCGCCCATCGGTTCCGGGCAAGGGATCAACAATGCGGCGAACATTCAAATAATTATTGACACGGTGAAGGTTCCTGTGGTAGTCGATGCGGGTATCGGAACCCCCAGCGAAGCGGCGCGAGCAATGGAAATGGGAGCCGATGCACTGTTGATTAATTCGGCGATCGCCAATGCCCAAAATTCCCCGGCAATGGCAAAAGCAATGTCCATGGCTGCAGAAGCGGGGCGGATGGCGTACTTAGCAGGCAGAATGCCGATCAAAGATTACGCGATCGCCTCTTCCCCCCAAACAGGCACCGTCACATCCAAATAAATTCCTGAATTTTCCTGGGCGCTTTTTTGGTAGAGTTGTAAGCATCAAAAATATTAAGGATTGTGACTGATGCCTTACATCAAAGATGACGATGGACGCCTGAACAACTTTGCTAAAGAGCCGAAGGTGTATGAAGCCGTACCTCCCAACAAAAATCAGCAACGCAACTACATCATCATGGGAATTGCAGCAGCCATGTTAGTCGCCGGTTTGGTGTACGTGGCTGCCTCCGTCTGAAAACTGGCCTGAGACTCAAAGCTGCTTCAAATCGCAATTTTAAATAATCCTTCGAGAAACCATGTTTTCCTTTCCCAAGGAAACATGGTTTTTGTGTTTCAATACAAAGCAGGTAGTTGCGACAATCCTGAAGCGTGCCGAGCGAGCCCGAAAGCTAAATAAGACCAGCATAAATTTGGTGTTTTCCTCTCGGCTGTTGGGTTCAGGGACTTGGGTTGCAAATACTAACACGGGTTCGTCACCCACATAAAATTGCCAATTGAAAATCTACAATCCTTTAGTCATCACCGGTGCGATTGACAATCAAGCATCCAGGATACCCGCCACGTGATTCATCCGTCCAGAAATAAAAAACCTGTATCCGATAAAGGATCCCCCGAATTTATCTCGCGCAAGTCAAGGCTTCAATCTAAAATCTAAAATCTAAAATCTAAAATCGATTGACTGCCTTTGGGGCGCAAGTTGTGAGTTATGAGCGATCGAGATTTCAACTCTCAACTCTACAATCTAAAATCTACAATCCAAAATCTAAAATCTAAAATCTAAAATCGGCTGATCCTGATGTCTATTCCTTCCCAAAAAGTTTCTAGCTCGAACAAGCTGATCTATCAACGCTTGAAACAGGCGATCGACCTCAATTTACGCCGTCAAATTTTTATTGCCGCCTGCGACGACTTGTGCTTGCGAGACTGTCTGGCAGCCCGCTTGCAGACAGAATTAGCAGCAGAGAGCGCAGGCTCCGATCCTCGCTCCCCGATCGACTACCCCCGATTTGTCAGTTTGGAACTCGACTTGAGCGATCCAAATCCTTGGGGTTCGATCGCCGCGTGGCTGACTCAACACCCACCGCCCCAAAACAGGGGCAGCTACAGCCCTTTGCCGGGATTTCAAATTATCGGGGCAGAACACCTGACAAGGCAGTCAGCAGCCGTGCAGTGGTCGTTCCTGAGCTATTTGAGAGACATCGAAGCAAACCTGCAAATGTGCGAGTCTACTCTGTTGCTGTGGGTGTCGCGCCCCTGGCTGAGTTCGATCGAGCAATCGGCCCCAGAATTTTGGCACTGGCGAACCGGAGTATTTGAGTTTGAAGGCGAACCAACTCCAGCTAAGGAAGACTTCGGGCACTTTGAGGACTTCGGAAACTCAGGAGACTTGCGAAACCTGCGCGACAGCGGAGACTTTGGCAACAAACTTTTAATATCTTCTTTGTCTGGACAATCCCCAATTCCCGACGAACAATTCCCAATTTCCTATCCCCCGTCTCCAGCCCCTGATTCTAAATCCGTCCAACTGGCAGATGAGGAACAATCCCCAATTTCCTATCCCCCGTCTCCAGCGCCAGATTCTAAATCCGTCCAACTGGCAGATTTGGTTTTAGCAGCAGCTTCTGAGGATTTGGCAGCCGAAAATAATCCCGCATCAGAGGAGAATTTTCTGCCGCTGCAAACCCTGCAATACATCGAACTGCTGCAAGAACATCAGTGTTGTTGTGAAGCATTAGCTTTGGCTTATCACGGTTTGGGAAATTACTACCGCGATCGCATTCTGGGCGGAGACATTTCAGAGCAAAACCTGACCATCGCCATTGGTGCGATCGAACAAGTGATTGCGTATCTCGAAATTGACAGCAAGTCGCAGCAAAATCAACCACTAACTGAGGAATGCGCGCGGCTGATTGCCCAATTGACACAAAATTTAACTCAGTACGCCCAGGAGTCCCACACCCTACCGCCAATTTCCGATTTGCTCAACGATCTCGGCACTCTCTACTGGATGCTGTCGCGCGATCGCACGCAGCATAACGCCTCAGATCCGGTATCCTGTCTTGAACGCAGTATCGCCCTCTACCTTGAAGGTTTGAACCGAACAGATGCCGAAACCGTACCCCAAACTCGCGTTAGATTAAACAAAAATTTGGGAATCGCCTCGGCAGATTTAGCCCGCTATCGAGACAAGACAGAGAACTTGCAGCACGCAGTTGCAGCTTACCAACAAGCGCTGCTGGATCTCGATCCCGCCGTGGAGCCCCAGCAGTACGCTGCTGCTCAGAATAATTTGGCGACAGCATACTGGAATTTAGCTCAAGATGGTGAGCCGATCGTATATCTCAAAAGCGCGATCGCAGCTTACACCCAAGCCCTCTCCTGCTACCGCCCCGAACGAGAACCCCTCAACTATGCCGGAGTACAAAACAACCTCGGTACCGCCTGCTGGAACCTCGCCCAGCACCAACCCTCAGAACCCCTGCTAGTCAGGGCGATTTCCGCCTACCGCGAAGCATTGAAATACCGCACCCGCGAATTAGTACCCGCAGCAGCAGCAGCCACCTACAACAATCTCGGTACCGCTTATTGGCATTTGGCGAACCAGTTTCAGCAGAAACAGGCGCGGACGGAATCATTGCAGCAGGCGATTACCGCCTACGAAGCCGCCTTGGATATCGCCGGAAAGCTCGATCGAACCCAACTCACCTTTGACGCCTTGGCTGCCCGCAACAATCTCGGACTAGCCCACTATCAACTAGCCACCGACCCAGATTTCGCCACTAATAAAGTCGCACAGACAAGCCATCTAGAAGCAGCACTGCACCACCAGTTGCAAGTGTGCGCCGAATGGGGACAATATCTCAATGACAAAGGGTTAATATATGGGGATAAACTCAACCTGCAAGCCACGGCAAACTCCCAAGCTGCTGATTCCCGGCAAACAGCATTGAGCTATATTGTCAAAACGATTAGAGCTTTCTATAGTGAATGTGGGCTGCCAGGCCAAAATTTAGCCTTATCCAAAGTTCCCGGAGATTTATTGCCCGAAATCTTGCGTAGGTTATAAATATGGCTATAACTATTAAAAGCTCAATTTTTTCGAGATTTGTATCCAGTTTTCTATTATTATGGCTGAATATTCTTGCCTAATTCTTCAAGCAAACTTGTGGTCATGGCCCCTGTAAAAATTCTTGTGGTTGATGACGACCCGGCAATCCGAAATTTAATTCACCGTTTTTTGAGCCAGCAAGGTTATCAAGTTGAGTCTGGCGAGGACGGTCAGACTGGTCTGGAATTATTTGAGCAACTCAATCCTGACTTAGTAGTTCTAGATGTAAATTTACCTGATACAACTGGTTACAAACTGTGTCAAGAAATGCAAAGACGCACAGGCGTGTTTGTGTTGATGCTGACTGCCCGAACCGATGAAGCTGACAAAATGAAAGGGTTTGCCGAAGGTGCTGACGACTACATTACTAAACCTTTTAGTCTTGTAGAGATTGGAGCTCGCGTTGCAGCAATTTTGAAACGCAAACGCATTGTTACTCCCGCCGAACAACAAAGTCTTACTTTTGGAGAGCTACTAATAGATCCGGTTCGCCGCGAGGTAATTCTCGGCAGCCAGATAGTTGCTTTGACTGCTTTAGAATTCGACCTGCTGTACTGTTTGGCTAGCAAACCCGGTCGCGTGTGGAGGCGATCGGAATTGCTGCATGAAGTGTGGGACTACGAGTATGTAGGAGCCGATCGCGTGGTGGATGTTCATATCGGTCAAATTCGCCGCAAAATTGAACTAGATCCCAATCAAATGCCGATGATTCAAACCGTCAGGGGGGTGGGTTACAAGTTTGAGCCAACAACCTAGTAGCATTCGCCGGCACGTCCGTCGGCACACCAGGCAGAAGGCTGTATAGGGGCGGGTTCACCAATATCTCTGATTCACATCCTCGATATTTGTAAACCTGCCCTCCCCACACAATCATTCAGATCGATCGAGTATCTGATTGTTTTTTCTGCAAATACTCGCCCACTTCTCGTGCACCCTCAAAACCCCTTCGCACGCAATCTCCCAAAGCCACGCCGCCAACGTAGTTACTGCACAAATACAGCCCCGGCAAAGATTTTAAGCCTTGATCGATTTGTTGCAGGCGATCGAAATGCCCCAAATTGTACTGAGGAATCGCCCGCTTCCACACATTCACCGCCAAAACTTTTGGCTGTGGCGCATCTGGTTTAAGCAAAATCCGAGACAAATCTCGGTGCACCTCCCGAACGATTTCTTCTGAGTCGAGATTGCCAATTTCCGAGTCTGTAGCCCCGCCGATGAAACTGGTGAGAGTGTGCCAGCCCGCAGGCGTGCGATCGGCAAATAAACTTGATGTCCAAATCGTCCCCAGAGTGCGAATTCCCTGCCCTCTCGGAATTAAATTTCCAAAACCTACTAATTTACCCTTGACATCCGAATGCGGATATGCTAATACAACGCAGGCAACCGTAGGATAAGTAAAAGCTTGTAAAGCGCTGCTAACTTCCGGTTGCAGAGGCTGCAACAAATCGGCTGTAACGTAAGCCGGCGTTGTCAAAACCACGGTACGCGCCTCAACTTCCTGCTGTCCGTCGGGCGTGGAGAATACAGCAATGTAAGTTTCGCGTTGTGTACGCTGGAGGCGAGTCAAGTGCCAGTTGAGTTTCACTCGATCGCCCAATTGAGCAGCGATCGCCTCTGGCAGAGCCTTCAACCCCTGTTTGAACGAACCCAACTCCCCCGGCCTAGTTTTAGGAACATTCGGGTCTGCAACAGTCTTTAGCCCCCCCTTGGTAAGGGGGGGTTGGGGGGGTCTTTTCCTAGCAGAAAGCAGCGCCCCCGCCATCAGCCCGCCACCCACATCAGCCATCTTCGTTACCCGCCCGAAAGCCGCCGCCGCGCTAAGTTGTTGCGGATCGCCCGCATAAACCCCAGAAACAAAAGGTTCCACCAACCGCTGCATCACTTCCTGCCCCAGATGACGGCGGAAAAATTGAGAAACAGTTTCCTCGTCACCCTGCTGCGAAAGTCCAGCGCCCATTGCCGGCGCGACAAATCCCAAAGCCCCGAACAACGCCCGCAGTTTTCCCGGAAAACTCAGTAACTGAGACTGAATCATCGCCGGTGGAGTCATCGGCACCGGTTGCAGCTTTTTTTGCCAATACACAAAACGAGGCAATTTGCGATCGGCAAAAATCAACTCTTGCTTCAATCCCACATCCACAGCCAACTTCATCAATTCCGGCGTCGGCGAAAAACTGTTCGGGCCCTCCTCCCAGAGAAACCCTTCGGCTGTCACAGTGGTGATGTTCCCGCCCACACGTCCCTGACTCTCAGCGACTAAAATCTTCAGCGAGGATGGATTCGTTGCTTCCTTGTGAAGTGCGTGCGCCAAACTCAAACCGCTAATACCCGCACCCACAATCAAGGTATCTAATAGTTCCATATTACATAGAAAAATATCGCAATCTTTATGTTACATGGCTTTGCACGGCTTGCGTTCTTTGCTGGGCTTACTGCCAAACCGCTTTCACATTACCGAATTGGGAATTGGGAATCGGGAATTGGGAATCGGGAATTGGGAAGCTGTCGGGCATTTCTTAAGCATTTTTCTCGCAGGTTGTGGATTAACCTCTGCCCGTCTCCCCGTCTCCCCGTCTCTCCATCTCGCTTTTGTATCCGCTGGGTCTGCTTTTAAAAAAGAGCATCTGCTGTAATTAAGCTATATTCCGAAAAATACTATTTCTTTAAAATTTTTGTATTATAGGGAACAGCGCCGAAAATTGCACCGGGAAACGCAGCAGTACAGTGTCCAAAAAGATTTGAGTGGGTTAAACTTATATGTTGCACCATTCTCAATTAGCCTTTTATGAACAGGCAAGATGCCTGTTCCACAAAATATAAATTTTCTTGTGGAACAGGCATCTTGCCTGTTGCTGACAATGGTGCAAGATATCAGTTAAACTAACTTTAGGAAAATTTTAGAGCTTAAGCAAGTCAGCACCCCGCTCTGAAGAGATGGGGCTTTATGCCCTAATCAAAAGAGAGAGTTGACTAGCTATTGTTTTAACTGATTACGTTATCAAAAATATGGGTGTAAGCCCAAGCTGCTATGCGATCGCGCGTGAAATATTTAAAACGGTAATTGTTCCGTTGAAAGTAGATCATAAAAGTACCAAGCGACCAAGTAGCCCCCTGTAGCAATAATCAATATTCAAGGCGGTTAAAACTGCCTGATGAGTGCTACCTCGATCGGTCTCCTCACATCTTGCACCATTCTCGCTTAACAGGCAAGATGCCTGTTCCACAAAGATTTAATTTCTTGTGGGTTTGGCATCCTGCCCGCTCATAAAAGCTTATTGAAAATGGTGCAACATATGAGCCTAAAGACACGAGGTTTCCACAATACTAAGCTTTTCTCATGAAAAAATACCCATGCAGGAAGTTATCAACTCGTTTCAGTCTTTTTTCTCTAACTCTGTTGATGCTTTCCTAGAGTGCGATCGACAGCAAAAGTACCTATCGATAAATCCAGTCGCTGCTGCTTGGATGGGATTGGAGCCGGCTGAAATAGTCAACAAAACTAATCAGGAATTATTAAAATTATATCCCAATAATACTGCTGTTAAAAATATAATCTCGCAGATTGATTCTTGCCTGCAACAAGTATTTATTACCGGGGAAAAACGGCTGGCAATTCATGAGGTGACGACGGCAGACGGCGGGATTAAAATTTACGAAACTGCTTACACGCCAGCGGTGGATGCCTCTAGCAAGCAGATGCGGGTTTTGGGTGTCGGTAGAGATATCACCAGGCATTACCGCTGGCAGCAGCAGAAAACTCAACAGTTGCGCCGATCGAACCATTTACTGTGGTTGAATGCAGCTAACAGTCCGCTGGCAATGGTAGGCTGGGATGAAGATTTTCGGGTCGTTCAATGGTCGAAACGCGCCGAAGAAATCTTTGGCTGGACATCCGATGATATGATGGGCAAGCAGTTCGGCGATTTGGCTTTGGTTTGCGAGGAAGATAGAGAGGCTGTAAGCGCGATCGAGCTTGAACTAGCCACTGGCAACGGCAATACTTCAATTAACCGCAACTATACTAAAAGCGGACAGGTAATTTGGTGTCGCTGGTTCAACTCAATTATTCGCAGCGGCGACACTTTTACCGTGCTTTCTTTGGTGGAAGATATCACCGATCGCAAACGGTTGGAAGCAGAAAAAGCCCAAGCTTCTCGCCTCACAGCAATGGTAGCCGATGTGGGTATTGCCCTCACCAGACACCCTCAAGATATCCTGCTTCCCTGCTGCGAGGCACTGGTGCAAAATCTCGATGTCACTTCGGCGGAAATTTGGACTTTCAACACTCAACATAATGTTTGCCAATTGCAAGCAGCATCGGGAATCTACAGCCGCACAGACGATCGGGCTAGCTTTATTGAAAGTAAGGTTAACTCGATCGCCCAACAGCAAAAACCAGAATTTGACTGCGGATTTGAACTGAACAATTTTGGACTCCCAGAGGAAGCATCCCCGAAAGCAACAGAGGCGCAAAAGTCCGAAGTAGCCATTATCAACACCAGTCAAAAGCCGACAAATTGCCAAATTCCCAACCAAATTATAACCTTCGCCGGCTACCCTTTGATAGTCGAAGAACGGCTGGTGGGAGTCATGGTAATTATCAGCCGCCAGCCGCTGAGTGCACCTTTTCAGGAAACTTTAGCATCGGTTGCTGATGTCATCGCTTTAGGCATCGAACGCAAGCGTGCCGAAGCTGAATTACAATCAGCGAGAGGGTTCCTCAATTCCGTAGTAGAAAATCTGCCGGTGGGAGTTTTTGCTAAAGATGCTTCTTCGCTGAAATTTGTGCTGTGGAATAAAGCGGGAGAAACGATCGCAGGTGTTACTTCTCAAGAGGCGATCGGCAAAAATGACTACGATATTTACCCCAAAGAACAAGCTGATGTTTTTACTGCTCAAGACAGGGAAATATTGACAGGCGATCGCAACCAATCTAATGTTAAAGACATAGCCGAAGAGCCGATCCAAACTCGCCACAAAGGTATGAGAATACTGCACACCCGCAAAGTGCCAATTCTCGACGCCGCAGGCCGTCCTCAGTACGTTTTGGGGATTACTGAAGATATTACCGAACGCAGGCAGGTAGACGAAAGCGTGCGCCTCTACGACCAAATTGTCGAGAATATGCAAATTGGTTTGTACGTCTACCATTTAGAAAATATAGACGATGATAGCACTCTCAGGGCGATCGCCTCCAATCCTGCAGCTACCCTATTTACCGGATTAGAAATGGCTGATGTTTTGGGAATGACAATCGACGAGATTTTTCCCCAACTGCGATCGAAAAACATTCCCCAAGCATTTGCTTCTGTAATTCGCACCCAGAAAGCCGTAGAAGTTGAAGATATTGACTGCGATGAAGGGGGCCGCATAACTCGCGCTTTTTCTATTAAAGCTTTTCCATTACCCAACAACTGCGTCGGTGTTGCTTTTGAAAACATTACTGCTCGCAAGCGCCTAGAAATAGAACTGCAGGCGTCTTTGGAAAAAACCGAACGTTCCGAACAACTCCTGCGTACAGTAATAGACAAAACTAGCGACTGGATTTTAGCCAAAGACAAAAACTTTCGCTGTATTTTGGCCAACAGGAGTTTCGCTCAAGCGATCGGCAAAACAGTCGAAGAGATAATTGGCAAATCTGATTTAGAATTAGGATTTTCCGAAGAGCTCGTGTTTGGGAATTCCGCCCAAAATATTCGAGGATTCCGCACAGACGACTCTGCTGTACTGGCCGGCGAAATCATCCACAATCCCTGCGATCCGGCAACTATTGCTGACGGTTCAGTACATATTTTTGATACCCAAAAACTTCCCCTGCGCGACGCTGAGGGTAATGTATTTGCAGTGCTAGCTTTCGCTCACGATATTACCGAACGACATGAATCGGAAGCAGCTTTGCGTAGAAGTGAATCAAGATTTAGGTCTTTGGTAGCTAATATTCCCGGAGTGGTTTATCGCTGGAAGTGCGATTTTTCTACTAATTTTATTAGCGATGCCGTTTACTTATTAACTGGCTACCATGCGGCAGATTTTATTTGGGTTTTGGACAGGAGAAGCCGGACTTTTGCTAGTATTATTTACCCGGAAGATTTGGCAAAAGTAGAAGAAACTATTCGGCAAGGCATAGAAAACAAAGAGTCTTATAACTTGGAATACCGCTTGCTCGCAGCAGACGGCACGGTTAAATGGGTTTGGGATAAGGGTTCTCCTGTGTTTGACGCAGAGGGAAACGTTTGCTATTTGGACGGGGTGATTTTTGATATTAGCGATCGGTACTACGCCGAGGAAGCATTGCGCCAAAAAACTTTAGAGTTAGAAGCTGTTTTTCGCGCTTTACCTGATTTGTATTTTCGACTAGATGCTGACGGTATAATCGTGGATTATTTGTCAGGAACTTCCTCGGTTTTATACGTGCCTCCCGAACATTTTATTGGTCAACGAATGACAGACATATTGCCACACAATGTCGCCTGCCAATTTGCCCAAGCAATCTTTGAAGTTTCCGAAACAAGAAATTCCATCGATATAGAATATTCGCTTTCCATGTCGGAAGGAGAAACAACTTATGAAGCCCGACTGTTGCCGTTTAATTCCGATCAGATTATTATTCTAGCTCGCAATATTACCAAGCGCAAACAAGCCGAAGCTCAATTAAAACATAAAAATCGCCAGCTAGAGCAAACATTGAAACAATTAGGCAGGACTCAAGCTCAACTAATTCAAGCGGAAAAAATGTCTGGTTTGGGACAGCTAGTGGCGGGAATTGCTCACGAAATCAATAATCCTGTCAGTTTTATTTACGGTAATATCACTTACGCTAGTGAGTATGCCAAAAACTTGCTGGAACTGTGCAGTTTGTACCAAGCACACTACCCGGAACCTGTTGCGGTTATCCAAGATTTGGCAGCAGAAATAGAACTGGAATTCATGAAAGAGGATTTCCCGCACCTCCTGACTTCAATTCAAACTGGAGCCGATCGCATTCGCCAAATAGTTCTGTCTTTGCGTAACTTTTCCCGCCTGGAAGAATCCGATCTTAAGCGTGTTAATATTCACGAAGGAATAGACAGTGCTCTGTTGATTTTGCAACACAAGATTAAAGAAAATGGCAGAAATCGTCATATTCAAATAGTTAAAGAATATGGGAAATTACCGCAGATACAGTGCTACGTGGGACAGTTAAATCAAGTGTTTATGAATATTTTAAATAATGCTGTTGATGCTTTAGCAGATGTCAGGCAGCGGAAGTTGGAATTGTCTGGTTATTCGGAAGAGGAGCGGCAAGATTTTCCTAGTTTACCTTTAAGTTGCGCGGCATTGCCGTGGATTCGGATTCGCACGGAGTTGCTGGAGAACAATCGGGTGGCGATCGTAATTTCAGATAACGGGTATGGCATGGCAGAGCCTGTTAAGTGTCGGGTATTTGACCCGTTTTTTACTACTAAACCAGTAGGCAAAGGTACAGGTTTGGGACTGTCTATCTCCTATCAGATTGTGGTGGAAAGACACGGAGGGACGCTGCATTGCATTTCCGCGCCTGGAGAGGGAACTGAATTTGCGATCGAGATTCCAATTCGGCAGAGGTAATTAGTCATTGGTAATTGGTAGTTGCACGAGAAAAATGATAATCTAATTAAAGGTTCTAAAAGTCAGGAATATTAGCATGGTATACAAAAGCCTACATACTTCTAATGCCGTTGCAAAATACATTAAAGAAGAAGATGATGACGATTCCTATGTTGACTATTTTTATGACGATCAGGGGGCTCCGCCGGGAACTCTCGACTTAGAACCCGATGCGCCGCCTCCGGAGATTGTATTAATTGACTATTGCGAAACAGCAGCTACTCGCGGCAAATTGGCAAATCCTCAAGAAGCTTCGGCCTATTTAGAGACAGCATCTGTTTCTTGGGTTGATATGTTGGGATTAGGAAACAAAGAAACTTGGCGCCACATGGGTAAAGTCTTTAATTTGCACGTAATGGCTCAGGAAGATGTGGTTAATGTTCCCCAGCGACCGAAAGTTGTAGACTATGAACAGCACATTTTAATCATTGCCTGGATGGTGATACTTAAGCCGAATTCAGAGAATTTTCATAAAGAACAAGTTAGTTTGATTTTGGGGAAACATTACCTGTTAACTGTTCAGGAAGAACCGGACTATGATTGTTTTGAACCAGTGCGCGATCGCATTCGTAAAGGACAAGGAACTATTCGCAAGCACGGAGCCGATTATCTAGCTTATACTCTGTTAGATGCGATTATAGATGGATTTTTCCCTGTATTAGAAGTTTACGGAGAGCGCATTGAAGAATTAGAGGATGAAGTGGTGGTCAACCCCACCCGCAGCACCCTGGAAAAAATCTATAAAATCCGGCGAGAATTGCTGACTCTGCGCCGCGCTATTTGGCCGCAGCGGGATGCAATTAATGTTTTGATTCGAGATAGTAGTGATTTGATTAGTCCAGAGGTGCGAATTTACCTGCGGGACTGTTACGATCACACGGTGCAGGTGATGGATATGGTGGAAACCTATCGAGAGTTGTCTTCTGGTTTGATGGATGTTTACTTGTCTTCGGTTGGTAATAAAATGAATGAAATCATGAAATTGCTGACGGTGATTTCTAGTATCTTTATTCCTCTAACTTTTGTGGCGGGAGTATACGGGATGAATTTCAATACAGAGAAATCGCCCTTGAATATGCCGGAGCTGAATTGGTATTTTGGCTATCCGCTGTGTTGGGCTGTTATGGTAGGAATCGCCTCTGCTTTAGTTTACTTTTTCTGGCGGCGCGGCTGGTTTGATAATTTTTCTACTATCAAAGATGACTCATTAAAGTAACCGAATTGAAGATTTGAGATTGGGGATTAAAGATTGAAGAATTCAAAATCCTGTTAGGTGAAAAGGTTTCCTGCCCCTAGTTGAATCCGTGCGATAAATCCTTGGATGATAATTGCCAACTTTTGTGCCCCCTGATTGATCGGTGAGTGATTTTAAGCGAGTTGCAGGGAAATTTAATTGTTGGGCGGGCTTTCGGGCCCACCGTACAAGAGTTTGAATAAACTGAGATGTTGCACCATTGTCAAGAACAGGCTTTCCGGCCTGTTCCACAATAAAATTCATCTCTTGTGGAACAGGCATCTTGCCTGTTCATAAAAAGCTTATTGACAACAGTGCCAGATGTGAGAATAAACACAAATGTCCAAGTTAAGTGGGCGACAAGTTAAAATATTCAATCTCAAATCCCAAATAGATTGACGAACGATCGCGTACAATAAATCTGGGGAAAAAGTAGGCGCAGGCGGTTGCGGATTAGCGAAAGCTTGTCTGAGGAAAGTCCGGGCTCCCGAAAAACCAAACTTGCTGGGTAACGCCCAGTGCGAGCGATCGTGAGGATAGTGCCACAGAAAGATACCGCCAATTAGTCATTAGTCAGCAGTCATGGGTCATTAGTAAGTAACTGAGGATTTTTGACTGGGAAGCAACAACTAATTTGGTAAGGGTGCAAAGGTGCGGTAAGAGCGCACCAGCAGCATCGAGAGGTGCTGGCTCGGTAAACCCCAGTTGGGAGCAAGGTCGGAGGGACTATGGTTGGTTTTTTACCAGTTCCGTTTTTTGGTACCGCTTGAGGCGTCTGGTAACAGGCGTCCCAGATAGATAACTGCCCTCGAAAACTGCTTGCAGTTGAGAGAACAGAACCCGGCTTATGTCCGACTTTTTCCTCCCCCCATTTAATTAAAACTACCGCTTGGGAATCAGGTCAACAAATCTTTTCGACCTGTTTTATGTTGGGAAAGGTGTGCACTGCACACCCGGAGGAAGATTTTGGGTAAGGTGCACCATAAGCACCCGGAGGAATATTTAGTCTTTCAACTAAATTTTTTTTATTAATATGAATCTGATACCTGTTAAAAAAAATAATGCAACTTTTGAAAAGCTCTAAACCCGGATAGTCATCCGTGATTCCCACTTCTAAAATCTAAAATCTAAAATCTAAAATCTAAAATGGTATGATTTATCCGGGTCGCCAAAAGCAACTTGAAACATTAATTGAAAAATTGGGACTGACGAAGAATGCTTCGATAAAATGGCATCTCGTCGATTTAGCTTTGACTCATGCGAGCGCGTCAGCTAAGGCAAATTATGAGCAACTAGAGTTTGTCGGCGATGCAGTTGTGCGGCTGGCTGCGTCGGAATTGTTGTTTGAGATTTATCCTGACTGTACAGTGGGGGAATTTGCTGCTATTCGATCGATCTTGGTGAGCGATCGAATTCTTGCTAAAATCGCTGAAAGTTACGGGTTCGATCGCTATTTAATTGTTTCCAGCAGCGCCGCTGCAGACAAAACAGGCGCTGAGCCCCGGCTGGCCGATGCTTTGGAAGCGGTACTGGCTGCGCTTTATTTGAGTACCCAAAGCTTAGAATTAATCCGCCCTTGGCTAGATTCTCACTTTCAACGCTTAGCGACAGAAATCCGCAGCGATCCGGCCCGCCAAAACTACAAAGCTGCTCTCCAAGAGTTGACTCAAGGCAAATACAAAACTTTGCCTAAATATAGCGTGCAAGAAACCGGGACAGTGCAGGGCGGGGAGGATCGTTTTACCGCAGAAGTTCTCATTCAGGGAAAGTTGGTAGCAGAGGGAAAAGGTCGATCGATCAAAGCGGCCGAACAAGCAGCGGCTCAGGCAGCTTTCAATAAATTAGTTGGTAGTGAGTAGTCAGTTGACTGTTGACTGTTGACTGGTGTTATCAGTTATTGGTTATTTGTTAGGATCGCGAATTAAATAACTTACAATTTTAATTGTTATTGTGGGATGGGCGTCCCGCCCGTCCAAAAAGGATGGGCGTCCCGCCCATCCCACTTTCAAGAGTGGAAGTTATTTAATTCTCATTCCTTAGCTGATACCAATAACCAATAACCAATAACCAATAACTACTGCAAACAGTCAACTGTCAACAGTGATTTTTTTGAGTTAAAACATAGATAATAATAACAAAATATGCTATAATTGCTGTGCGATTTTTGAACTTATAATTAATGAAAATCGGAATAGCTGTATTGGGTGCAGGCCGCTGGGGAGTTAACCTAATTCGCAACTTTCTTGAACATCCCAACAGCCAAGTTTTAGCGGTGGTAGACCCGAATCGAGATTCATTGGCGGCCGTTCAAAAACAGTTTAATCTTGATGCCTCGGTGATTCTAGCTACCGATTGGTCTCAAGTGCAAGCCTTGCCGGGACTGCAAGCTGTGGCGATCGCCACTCCAGCTTCCACACACTACACCCTCGCAGCAGCAGCGCTGAAACAAGGCTACCACGTCTTAGCAGAAAAACCCCTCGCCCTCAACCTGACTGAAGCAATAGAACTCTGTCAATTAGCCGAAAAACAGCAGCGGCAACTCTTCGTTGACCACACTTATCTGTTTCATCCAGCAGTCGATCGAGGCCAAAGAATTATTCAACAGCATCAACTTGGAAAATTGCGCTACGGTTACGCCCAGCGCACCCATTTTGAACCGGTGCGCCATGACGTTGATGCCCTTTGGGACTTGGCTATTCACGATATCGCTATTTTCAATACTTGGTTGGAACAAACGCCAATTGAAGTAAGGGCGATCGGCACTGTTTTTCCGAAGGAATCAGGAATCACGAATCAGGAATCAGGAATAAATAAAGAAGAAGCAGCAGAAATTGAAAATCAATTTTCTCCTTCACTGCTGACTACTAATCCTGCTGAAAAACTAGCAGATTTAGTTTGGGTAACGCTCACCTATCCCGACGGATTTCAAGCATTTATTCATCTGTGCTGGCTAAATCCTGACAAACAACGGCGCTTAACAGTTGTTGGCAGTTTGGGAACCTTGATTTTTGACGAAATGTCGCCAGAAACTCCGCTGATTGTGCAGCGCGGGAATCCAGATTGGGGAGGCGAAGAGAATAACTCTTTTGAAAGTGCGTTAGCGAAGCCCGCCCCTACGGGGGCTACGCCAACGAAGAGGATCGCGCCGCAGCCAACAAGCATCAGACACCGCGAAGTGTTGAGTTTAGAACAAGTAGAACCGCTGAGGAGAGTGTGCGATCGCTTCCTCAACTGCGTGCAAACAAATACCCCCTGTCTTACCTCTTCGGGCGCCGCCTCCGTCGAATTAATCCGCATTCTCAGCACTTTGAGCAAATCCCTCGAACTCGGCGGACAGCCCCTAATACCATTTTAGATTTTAGATTTTAGATTTTAGATTGGGAAAATCACTCCTCAACTTTTGAAATTTCCCTTTTCCGTTACTAAGTCGGGGCTGTGAAAATAAAAACTTGACTGCTGATTTACCGGCAAAGAAATCATCACCGTAGTACCTTGATTCACGCCCGCGCTGTGCAGGGTAATGCTTCCGATCATAGATTCCATTATCCTTCGCGAGATAGCCAAGCCCAAACCGTTACCGCCAAACTTGCGAGTTGTAGAACCATCAGCCATCACAAAAGGTTGAAACAATTTCTGCTGGTGCTCGGGATCGATACCAATTCCCGTATCTTTAATTGTCACCACCACCCAATCGCTTTGACCGCTGGGGCCCGTCGTACTTTCCCCACTGCCGTTAAAACTACCAGAATTAGTTCTCGATTCTAGCCGCACAGATATACTAATGCTGCCGGACTCTGTAAACTTAACGGCATTGCTCAAAATATTTAAAAACACCTGTTTTAGCTTCTCTGGATCGGCATGAACAATAATCGGAGCGTGAGGAGCTGGCAAACTTAACTTCAAGCCTTTTTCCTCAATTTGAGTCGCTTGTAAATCAATCGCGTCTTCAAGTACCTGGGTAATGTCAACTACTTCTAACATCATCGAGAACGTGCCGGATTCTATTTTAGCAATGTCCAAAATATCATTAATAATATTGAGCAATTGCATTGACGAGTCGTGGGCCCGCTGTAAAAATTCCATTTCTTCATCTCGGTCATCGCAGTAGCCGTCCCGCACAATTTGAATAAAACCAATAATTCCGTTGAGCGGCGTTCTCAATTCGTGAGAAATATTCCCCAAAAATTCATTTTTTAATTGATTGGCAACTTGCGCTTCCTTGGTTGCGACTTCCAATGCTTTTGCCCTGGATCTGAGACCCTGCACCATGCTGTTTAGTGCTTCTGATAGTTGATTGAATTCCCTAATTTGGAAATTTTGTGGCACTGTCTGCGACGCTTCTGTATCTACTTTCATCGCGTAGTCTCTCAGTTTTTCCACAGGACGCGCCAAGTCGCGAGACAGATATAAAGTCGCGATGATACTAGCAGCAACCAAACCTACAATTAAATTAAATAAAACTTGCTGAATTTCTTCCAAACCCGACAGAGCGTAATCTAAACGAGAGACAGCTAAAATAATCCACTTGCTGTTCTCCTGTGTAGTTGAAGGACTCGGAATAGCGGCGTATCCTGCTAGCAACTCTACACCATTTCTTTCAAAGGAAAATAGGTGGAGAAAAGCTGTTCCGCCGGCGATCGCCCTTCTGACAATACTTTTTAGTCGAGCGGCATCTGCCTCTTGGTCAATATTGCGGCCCACGCGATTGATATTCGGGTGCGCCAAAATCGTCCCATCTTGGTCGATCGCCACCGTATAGCCAGCTAAAGAACCCTTGGGAGCGCTGGTTTGGACAGGCAAGGCCGACTGCAAACTCAAAGCATAACTCAACTGCAGGGTATTGCCCCGACGAATGTAAACAGGAGCGCTCAACACCAAACTCGCTTGGCTATCGCGGCCTTCTTTACCCGCATCGGGAAAATCCTCAGCCCCCAAAGTCACATTCTGATCGTTTGCTGTCCCCTGTCGCTGCGGAGGTAAAGACAGACTGATGTAAACGCTCTTGTCGTCCAGCAGCGTTTGCTGCTGCTGTACGGGCGGCCAAAATTTTGCCGGCAACGACTGAATCGGCTGCTGCCCGCAAGTGCTTGCTATCACTTGATTTGTCTTTAAATTAGTCAATTGCAAGCAATCAACCTGCGCTGGCAACCGCTGCCCTAATTGGGCAATAAACTTTTGATAATCCTTCGGATCTACCGACTGCAACATCGAGCTTTCCGAAGCGCCGATCAGATTCGACTTCAGCGATTTCGCCCACTGTTCAATAGTGTCTGCTTTTCTGACTGCACTTTCTGTCAAGTTTTGACGAGCAGTTTCCAGAAGCGTCGAGCGTGCCTTGCGATAGGTAACATACTCCCCCACCAGTAGAACAGGTACGCTGAGCAACAAAATCCGCGACAGTAAAATACGGCGAAAGGAGGATTGACCTAACTTAACCATAGGAAATATCTAAATTAAGGTGCAACACCCAACAGCGACCATTAAAGTGAAATAAACCAGACCGAAAGCATGAATCTGTCTAGGGGGCTCTGCTGACTGGACAACACAGCTTCCGAACAACATTTAAACACAATTATAGAAGCCACTGTAATAATCTCGATTCTAAGTGTGTGGGGCCAAAGATGCTCAGCAATTTGTTTCGCAAATGCCTGTGATTTCGGTCACACTTCCCTTCTCAATTCTCGGAACGACTGGCATCCAATCGCCCAGGTGCCATTTTTTCAGGCTGCAAAAAGCGTCGGGTGGACATACCGCCGTTGCTTGAAGCTAGAATCGCATAGATGCACTCGCCCCCAATTAACAGGCAAAAAGTTCGGTTTCCGGCTAGTGTACAGAGATCATTCTTGCTCGATCGGACTTTTTCTTTCCCAATGCCTTCGAGAGGTTGGCCAGAGATGGGCGATGTGAGATTTGGCACCCTGTCAAAGATTTGTTTTGCCATCCGATTGATTCAGTGACAATAATTCACCTGTCAAACAAAAAGAATGAGACGATCGAGCTGCCGATCGACTCTGACAACCCTAATGTGGGGAACCTTGGCCCAAACAGTGCACCCACGCTCGGTAAATTCGCGGTCTCGGCAATAATCTCCATAGCTTAATCGATGAAAAAAAACTTTAGCAATTATACGTATTATTACACAAACAACCGTCCGAGATATCATCACGCATATTTGATATCTCCCCTTTTAGAAATGCTGGCGACACTTCAGCATACCAGCAAGACAAAACTCCGAGTTTTGGATCTCGGCTGTGGCAATGGCAGCCTCAGTCACGTTATCGCAGAGCACGGCTGCGAAGTTGTCGGCGTTGACACTTCAGCGGCCGGAATTGCCATCTCCCGTCAAAGTTTCCCCGAGTGTCAGTTTATCGAAGCAGATATTTACGACCTTCCAGATACCGATATTTTGAACTCATTTGATGTTGTCTTAGCTATTGAAGTAATCGAACACTTGCTTTATCCTAAAGAACTAGCAAAAGCTGCAAAAAGATGCCTCAATCCAGGAGGAATATTAATTATTTCTACACCATATCACGGCTATTTAAAAAATCTGGCTTTAGCGGTTTCGGGCAAACTAGATAAACATTTTACCGTGCTTTGGGATAACGGTCACATTAAATTTTTCTCAGTAGATACGCTGACCAAGTTATTAACATCTGAAGGATATACCGACATAAAATTTAAATTTGCTGGTCGGTGTCCCTATCTTTGGAAATCAATGTTATGCTCTAGTAAGTTTTCAGGATAACCTGAAAACTTATGAGTTGTGAGTTGTCAATAAATTAAGTTTCTTGACTAGACCACCAGGCATCATAAAAAGTAAAAAATAAGTTTCACTAAAAAACAAGTAAAATGACTGTTGGCGTTTGGATATTAGGCGATCAACTGTGGGAGAAGCAAGCTGCTCTCAACCGCACAGATGATAAACCCTCCCTACCGATAATTTTAATTGAATCTTGGCAGCACGTTCAACAGCGCCGCTACCACCAACAAAAATTAGTATTAATTTGGTCGGCAATGCGACACTTCGCTGAAGAATTGCGCGGCAGTGGATGGCAAGTTACTTACACAAAATCGGAGGACTTTGAAGCACCTCTCAAAGCTTGGATACAAGCTCAAAACATCACCGAAGTGCGGGTGATGGCTCCGAACGATCGACCTTTTTTACAGCTCGTTCAAAACTTGCAACTCCCCTGTAAAATAACCCTAATTCCCAACAATCAATTCCTCTGGACAGAAACAGAATTCAAAGATTGGGCTTCAAGCCGCAAACGTTTGTTAATGGAAGACTTCTATCGAGCCAGCCGCCAGCGTTTTCAAGTTTTAATGGATAGCAGCAATAAACCTGTGGGAGGGAAGTGGAATTTTGACAAAGAAAATCGTCAGCCACCCAAAGGAAAACTGGATACCCCGAAACCTCTCTGGTTTGAACCCGACGCCATAACTCAAGAAGTTATCGCACAAGTTAAGTCTCTATCTTTCCCAACTTACGGAAACATTGAACCTTTTCGCTGGGCGGTTACACGAGAGCAAGCACTGCAAGTATTAGATAATTTCATCGAACAGTGTCTCCCCGCTTTTGGCCCTTATCAAGACGCGATGGTAACGGGGGAGGAAACAATGTGGCATTCCCTAATTTCTCCGTATCTCAATATTGGCTTGCTGCATCCTTTAGAAGTTATTCAAGCCGCCGAAACAGCCTACCTCGAACAAAACTTAAATTTAAACGGCGTCGAAGGTTTTATCCGCCAAATTCTGGGCTGGCGAGAATACATTCGCGGTGTGTATTTTTACGTGGATGCTGATTATTTTGAAAAGAATTGGTTCAACCACACTCAACCGCTGCCGGAGTTTTTTTGGGACGCTAGTAAAACAGATATGAACTGTTTGCGCCAAGTTTTAACTCAAGTCGAAGGCAGCGGTTACGCGCACCATATCCAGCGGTTGATGATTTTGAGCAATTTTGGTCTAATTGCGGGAATCTCGCCCCAGGAGCTAGAAAAATGGTTCCACAGTGCGTTTGTGGATGCCTATGACTGGGTAATGCAGACTAATGTGCTGGGCATGGGTTTGTTTGCTGACGGCGGTGTGTTGGCCTCGAAGCCCTATGCTGCTTCTGCCAATTACATTAATAAAATGAGCGATTATTGTCGGGGGTGCAAATTCGATCGCACAGTGCGATCGGGCGAAAACGCCTGTCCCTTCAACTTCTTCTACTGGGATTTCCTAGCGCGCCACCGGGACAAACTTCAGTCGATCGGTCGCATGAGCTTTATCTTAGCCAATCTCGACAAAATGCAGCCGGCAGAATTGGCAACCATCCGCCAAAAAGCAGCAGAGTGGCACTTAGGAAGTCATTAGTCAGCAGTCAGTAGTCAGTAGTCAGTAGTCAGTAGTCAGCAGTCATTTGTTATTTGCTACCCATGCCTCATGCCCCATGCCCTTTGCAATTCTTATTTTTTCCCTGACTTTTCCCTAAACATTCCACAGCGTTTCCACAGGCAAGTCTGAGGTTTTCCACAGATTCGACAAAGTTTTCCACAGAAATTAACGGCACGGTAGCATCTTGCTGCGGAATTGGGGATTTCCTTAACTTGCTGCCTAATTCCTCATAAACCCCCCAACACATAAAGATATGTAACAAAAAAATCCCTGAAAAGCTGATTATTTGGTAAACCTTTTTTTTATCTAAAGGACTTTGTAATATTTCGCAACATTGACAAACCCACCCCCTCATAGCGCACAATGATGCGACCGACCTAAAAAAAGCGCTCTGATTTCGGCCGTCCCTGCACCTGTATCCGGCCGAAGGGGGGGTTCTGTTTTCAATTTATTAGCGAGACTAAACAAAATGATCAACCCAACAGTCAGTATTTTTGCTGAAATTCCCGAAACGCTGCACGATTCTCTCAAAACTTACCTGGAAACCCATCCCGAATGGGATCTAGACCGAGTATTTTGCGCCGCCCTGTCGCTGTTTTTGTTGCAGAATGCCGATAGCGGTACGCCTGAAGCTTCGCGCAGTTATCGCCAAGCTGCGAGAGTTTATCTCGAAACTCTGTTTCAATCTCCTCAAGACTTGCACAGCAACAATGTAACTCCGTCGTCTTAAAGGATCAGGGGAGAGGGGGAGACGCGGTTTCTGGGAAGGATTTTAGTTGACCGAGAGGGCCCGCACTGCATAGGTGGCAACTTCAGCTTAAAATCCCTAAGAACGATCGCTGATAGCTTAGGAATGAGAATTAAATAACTTCCACTCTTGAAAGTGGGATGGGCGTCCCGCCCGTCCAAAAAGGACGGGCGGGACGCCCATCCCACAATAACAATTAAAATTGTAAGTTATTTAATTCGCGATCCTTAATGCCGAGTCCCATTGCATCTCCCTTAAGAAGCAGGGCGGTTTCATTCTCACGAAAATCAGGCTTTTGTAGGGGTAGTGCGCCCGTGCCTACCCCCTCCACGGACGAGGGAATCGGTGTTTCAAATATCGGGGCAACCACGGGGGGATTGGGGGCAACCACGGGGGGATTGGGGCAACCACGGGGGGATTGCCCCTACAAGAGAATGAAAATCCCCCCGGACTATCAGGGGATGCCGGGGGGATAAACTGCCTTAATCGTCAAATAGTAGACGGGTAGTACATAAGACGCGCTTGTTTACACGCATGGTGCTTATGGTTGAAGACTACATCATGCCCATGCCGCCCATGCCGCCCATGCCGCCCATGCCGCCCATGCCGCCCATGCCGCCCATGCCGCCCATGCCGCCCATGCCGCCCATGTCGCCCATGTCGCCGCCGGCTTTTTTCTTCTCGGGTTTTTCGACAATCACAGCTTCAGTGGTCAGCACCATACCAGCGATGGAACCGGCATTTTGCAAAGCCGATCGCACTACCTTAGCCGGGTCAATAATCCCGGCGGCAATCATATCTTCGTACACGTCGGTGAGAGCGTTGTAGCCAACGTTGAACTCGCTCGCCCGCACTCGTTCGATGACGATGGAACCTTCAACGCCGGCATTATCAGCGATTTGACGCAAAGGTGATTCCAAAGCTTTCTTCACCAAGTCAGCGCCTACTTGTTCTTCGGTGTCTAAAGTATTTCTGATCGCATCTATTTTTGTAATCAGGTGAATTAGCGTCGTGCCACCTCCGGCAACGATACCTTCTTCCACAGCAGCTTTAGTAGCGTTCAGAGCGTCTTCAATACGCAGTTTACGGTCTTTGAGCTCGGTTTCGGTAGCTGCGCCGACTTTAATTACAGCGATGCCGCCGGCGAGTTTGGCGATGCGTTCGGTTAGCTTTTCCTTGTCGTAGTCGGAATCCGTCGCTTCTAGCTGTTTGCGGATTTGCTCGATCCGTTTTAGCACGTCAGCTTTGTGTTCGTCGCCAGCAACAATGATCGTGTTTTCTTTGTCGATCGTAATTTTGCGGGCGGTACCGAGCATTTCTAGGGTTGCGGTATCGATGCTGAGTCCGACTTCTTCAGAAATCAGTTGACCGCCGGTGAGTACGGCGATATCTTGAAGCATAGCTTTGCGTCGATCGCCAAAACCAGGAGATTTGGTTGCTGCGATGTTCAATACGCCGCGGGCTTTGTTGACTACCAGAGTTGCCAAAGCTTCGCCTTCAATATCTTCGGCGATAATTAGCAGCGGTTGACCGGTGCGGGCGATTTTTTCGAGAACTGGAATTAGTTCTTGAATTGAGCTAATTTTTTTGTCGGTAATCAGGATGCGAGCGTTTTCGTACTCCACTTCCATGCGATCGGTGTTGGTGACGAAATACGGAGAAAGATATCCGCGATCGTACTGCATCCCTTCGACCACTTCCAATTCCGTTGTCAGAGATTTCGACTCTTCAACAGTAATTACGCCGTCTTTGGTGACTTTTTCCATTGCTTGGGCAATCATGGCGCCGACTTCTTCGTCGTTACCGGCGGAGACAGTGGCGACCTGAGCAATGGCGCTTCCTTCGACGGGTTTCGCCAATTTCTCGATTTCCAGCACCAAGTGGGCGATCGTTTTTTCAATACCCCGGCGCAGCGCGACTGGGTTTGCGCCTGCTGCGACATTCTTCAAACCTTCGCGAATGAGGGATTGAGCAATAACCGTTGCGGTTGTTGTGCCGTCGCCTGCGATATCTTTAGTTTTGGAGGCGACTTCTTGAATTAAGCGAGCGCCAGCATTTTCCAGGGGGTCTTCGAGTTCGATCTCCCTAGCAACGGTGATACCGTCGTTAACAATTTGGGGACTGCCGTATTTCTTTTCCAATAGGACGTTCCGGCCTTTCGGGCCCAAGGTGATGCGGACAGCATCGGCGAGTTGATTGACGCCGCGTTCTAGTGCCCGGCGAGATTTGTCGCTAAATGCAACTATTTTTGTCATGTTTGTCTCCAATCGCTTACATTAGCAAATTTAGCACTCTCTGAGTCTGAGTGCTAAGTCGATCGATTTTTGATTGTAGCGCGCCTCAACCGTGTGGGGGATTGGGGGGGCGGATGGGAGATTTGGGCGATCGTTCCGGGTGGCTAAGGACAAGGCAATGCCGTGTCCCCACATATCTCGTGTCGCCACAGATATAATAATGTGGTTTGTTACATATCGATATAATCAGGTTTTGGTTCAGGCCTAAACCCAATTTTGATGGCGCGTTATCCCAAAGCAGATTTTTTATTAAAAATTTCTTAACTTGTGTTTTCGGTCATCTACCTTTCGATAGAGCTTCTATTATTTTTTCAGATTTCTACCTTCTATGGATCGTCAATTAAATAATTTCCCTTTTTTCTTGTGGGATGGGCGTCCCGCCCGTCCCCAATAGACGGGCGGGACGCCCATCCCACAACAGTCATGAAAAGTGGATTTTATTTAATTCTCATCCCTATAGCAACCGCCAAGACTATTAGCACGTTCTTAATTGCTGAAAACCTTGGGGAAGACTCCTTCTTCCTTCAGCATCCATCCGTTACATCCCGTACATTGCTCGTTGCCGAACCTTCTTCCTTCTTCCTTCTTCCTTCTTCCTATGGCTCGTTATTCTCGACTGCAAAAACTCGGCTCTTATATGCGCCCGCACTGGAAACCAACCTTCTGGGGCGTTTTTTCGCTATTAGTTGTCAATGCTGTGGGCGTTTACATTCCCCTGCTGATTCGGAATTCAGTTGACACTCTCCAAGTGGCGACTAAATTTGACGAAGTTTTCAACTTCGTGGCACTAATTCTGATTCTCGCCTCAATCATGTGGGTGATTCGGATGGCGTCGCGGATTTTGCTGTTTGGCGTCGGGCGTCAAGTCGAATTTGACCTCAAACAGCAAATATTTAATCATTTATTAACATTAGAACCGTCTTATTTTGCAGCCAATACGGTAGGAGATTTAATTAACCGCGCTACTTCCGATTTGGACAATATTCGGCGCTTGGTGGGGTTTGCGGTGCTGAGTTTGGCGAATACAGCTTTTGCTTATGCTTTGACTTTGCCGGTGATGCTGGGGATTAATGTAAGGCTGACACTGTTTGCGATCGCAGTTTATCCTTTAATGCTGGTTTTGGTACAGTTATTTAGCGACAAACTTCGCATCCAACAGTTAGCGGTGCAAGAGGAATTGTCGGCGATGAGCGATTTGATTCAGGAAGATATGAGCGGGATGTCCGTAATTAAAATCTATGCTCAAGAAGAAAACGAACGCCGAGCTTTTCGCAATTCTAATGCGAAGTTGCTATCAGCAAATTTGGAATTAGCAAAAACTAGAAACTTTATTTTTCCACTGCTGGGCGGTTTGGCAAGCATTAGTTTGTTGGTGCTGCTTTCTGCTGGTGGCGGGGCAATTGCTAATGGCCAAATTAGCATTGGCGATTTTGTGGCGTTGCTGATTTATGTCGAGCGTTTGGTGTTTCCGACGGCGCTGTTGGGTTTCACAATTACTGCTTACCAGCGGGGAGAAGTGAGTGTCGATCGCATCGAATCAATTCTGACTGTGGAACCGCAAATTAAGGATACTGCCGATGCAGTTGAACTTGCAACTCCAGTCAAAGGCGAAATTGCGGCTCGCCATCTAAATTATACGTATCCCGGCGCTAAGACACCCGCGCTTAAAGATGTTGATTTTACCATAAAACCGGGAGAAACTGTCGCAATCGTTGGGGCGATCGGATCGGGAAAATCAACTTTAGCTAATGCACTGCCACGCTTGCTAGATATCGATCCGGGCGAGTTATTTGTAGACGGACAGGATATTACCAAGGTAAAATTGACCGAATTGCGCGGGGCGATCGCCTACGTTCCGCAAGAAAGTTTTCTGTTCGGCACTACCATCAAGAATAACATCCGCTACGGAAACCCTTTAGCGGAACAGCCGGAGATTGAAGCGGCGGCAAAACAAGCACAAATTCACGCCGAAATCCTCAACTTTCCGCAGCAGTACAAAACAGTTGTCGGCGAGCGCGGCATTACTTTATCCGGCGGACAGCGGCAGCGGACAGCACTTGCTCGCGCTTTGTTAGTTGACGCCCCGGTGTTAATTTTGGATGACGCTCTTTCCAGCGTTGACAATCAAACTGCTACCGACATTTTGCGAAACTTGGCAACGGGAACCGATCGCAAAACAGTAATTTTTATCTCCCATCAAATGTCAGCGGCGGCTAGTGCCGATCGCATTTTTGTGATGGAGCAAGGAGAAATAGTTCAGAGTGGCACTCACCTTGAATTGGTAGGGCAAACAGGGCTTTATCAGTATTTGTGGAACCAGCAAAAATTAGAGGAATTGCTGCATTGACAAAGGATATCATGTCCGGTCGATTACCCTGATTCCTGTAGGGGCGGGTTCACCAATAATATTTGCCAAAAACGGACAATCTCACAAACGGGCCCCGGCAATTGTATTATGGGCTCCCGGCTAAACCCGCCCGACCCATCTAATGTTTATTTGTAACCACCTACTTAACTAGGAAAGTTACTGTTAAAAGTGATCCCACTAACTGCATCCCTAATCATAGGATTTTGGTGCTAAAAAAGCGACCAAATTTATTGCTAACCGATTTTAATTAGCTACATTACTGAATGGAATTTCTTCTGCTTCTTGAAATAATTTAATCGATTGCAGACTATCTGAAGCAGCATCCCAAAGAATGAATTGGAAGCAGTCAGGAATATCGCGAATTGTCAGGGATTTTGAATTAGCCAGCAGGTGAATATTAGCATTGTGACAATCCCGAAGATTATAGTTAGGTATTCGCTCAGAGAGATGATGAATATTGTGGTAAGCAATATCAGCCGAAAACCAATTGAGAATAGTCGGTAATTTTAGGTAACTACTGCCTTCAATTGCGCCCATAAGATAGTCCCAACCTTCGGCTTTATGAGCGTAGGAACCCTCAAAATTATGCTGAACAAAGAAAATACAGATAAATATCGCTGCTGAACAGGTCATGACAATTGAGTAAACACTCCAGAAAAAGCCAAACCCCAGTAAGTTGCTCAGATAAATCCAGCTACCAACAACACAAATATTGTTGAAGAGTAAATCCCAAAATTCAGCCGTCGTATACCAATGTTTGGATTTATAAGAAGCAATGATTCCCGATAAACCTATGCCAAAATCTTGATTGAGACAAGCAAAAATATGTCGAATAAAACCCGTAGTTCCCAATATCAGTGCGAGTCTTGGTTTAATAATTAGATAGAAAAAACCACCGGGAAACAGCATCAATGGGTGTCTGAGTAACTGATACATCTTTTTACTAAATGGACTTAGCGCCGCAAATTTTTCGGTGGATATCAACGCCGAAGGGCCTCGGTACATATCCCAATTACCATTATGTTTGTGGTGATAAGCGTGTCCCCTCGACCAGGGATACTGAGGAATCGCATTGATGATACCTAGCAGAAAACCCATAATGCGATTGACTTTTTTAGAACTAAAAAGAGAATAGTGTCCGCAATCGTGCATCAAAGAGAAACAACGTCCTGAAAAAAGTGTCATCAACACCATTATCGGCGGCAGCAGGAATACAGAAATGGCAGCAGCTTTAAATGCTAAAAACCATAAGAATATATAAGGAATCACTGTATTGAGTATTTGGCAACTAGCTTTCAAGTTGTTGCTCTTCATATAAGGAGCTAGCACAAAATCCGACTTTTTGATCGCGCTTTTCATTCAGTATGTTTATGGTGTGTGGATAAGTGCTTCGCTTAGCATCACAGTTGCGGGACAGCGGCGGATTTACCCCGGACTTTCCCCGTTTCTTCCAAAAGTTTTGTTGGAACCGATTTTTGCACATTTATGAGGTTATCACAACTCTGCTTTGTTTACAAAAAAAACTGTGAAGCCTGTTAGCAGCCAAACAAATTGCTGCACCGGAAGGCATTAATATGATTGGTTGCTTGCACGATCGACCTTCGATGATGTATGCCGCTATTTTTGCTTGCATCGTCTGTGGCACACTTTATTGTACCGGGTTGTAGCCCAACTCGATCGCACGCTCAAAATTTGGGCTACTCCCGAAAACTTTTTATCCGTTGGGAGGGTGATAGGGGCGATCGACAAACAGCCCGCCCCGGAAACCAAAGCTGACACAACATCCAGAACCGCAGAGGATTTTGGATCAACTCCTTGAGACGAGAATTTGAAGGACGATCGCAATTGCCTGCGTTTTTTGTGCTCGGAGATAGCTCGGATTTGCTACAATCTAATCGCACACGCGACTAGAAATGGGTTATGACCGAACTATTAGATGAGGCGCTTTCTATTGAAATGGCGACTCGCATCAAAAGCAACCGTAAAAACTGCTTTGACAACGCCTGTAAAGCAGCGTTAGCCACCGAGGGCGCAATTTATGTTCAAGGCTTTTTAGCTGTGCCGGGAGTGCCATATAAACCCATCGAGTATAGCTGGATTGAACTCGACGAGCGAATTGTTGACCCAACCTTTCCCCATCTCGGTTTCATCGCTCAAGACATTCATTACTTCCCAGTCCAGCGCTTCAGCGTCAAGAAACTCAAAGCAATCCTAGAAGAATCAAAAGAAGATTATCCTGAAGACGACCCGCTGCCGATTTATGGCAATCAACCTTATGAATATTACGGCGATTTGATGTTAGGCGGTAGCGATTACCAAAATGCTTACGATTTGGCTGCCGCTAAATGCAGGGAATTAAACCAACCTAAAAAACAGGATGCGAACTAATTCAGGACTTACAAAAAAATGGTTAGGCGCGCTACTTACAGCGGTACTTTAGCCACTGTTGTGTCGATTAATATACTTCATCATGACTTCCCAAATCTACAAACACGGCTTTTCCGTCTTCTGTAAAATAGAAAAGTACCCTTTCGTCACTCGGAGTTCATTGATGTTAGCGAAAAATTTCAGTTCACCTTTTTGTTGTTCAATCTGCGCTGACTTAAAGTTTTGATACATCTCTTCGCGACGTTCTTCCCGGAGATATTGCTTCAACAACAGTTGAAGCTCTTGCTTTTCGTCAGTAGAAAGATTTTTGATCGTCTCGACCACATCACTGAAAGTCATAACTTACAAAACCCTATTGTGCTGATTAGATTATAGCAAAAAATATCCTTTTGGTTGACTTTCGTTTCTCGTTATGCGGCTCTGCCTCGTCTTAAAAAAAGCAAAAAATCTCACTATTTACCCTTTTCAACCTTCCAAGATTCAGGAAATCTCGAATAATGAAAAGCAGCCAATAACGGATCTGATTTCTGATTCCCAATCAAATCAGCCAACAATTTAGCCGTCACCGGAGCCAATAAAATGCCGTTGCGGTAATGCCCCGTAGCCCATGTCAAATTCTCCCAAGCACTATCACCCAAAATCGGCAATTCATCGGTCGTAGTCGGCCGAAATCCCCACCAAAACTCCAAAATCGGATAATTTTGTAATTCGGGATATAACTTAATCGCTCCTGCTAGCAAACTTTGGATTCCCGCAGGCGTATTTCCCGGCGTGAAATCCACATTTTCGCTAGTTGCGCCAATAATAATTCTGCCATCTTTACGTGGCACAATATAAATGCCAGTCCCGAATAGAACGGTTTGCAGGGGCTGGATAACTCCACAATCTTCTGGTACACATACTGACAGCATTTGTCCCTTTCTTGGAAAAACAGGAATATCCAATAATTTCTCAGACCAAGGGCCCGCAGCCAAAACATAACGGTCAGCTTGTAATTTTCCTGCCGTTGTTTCCACTCCAAAAACTCGGTTTTTCTGCCGAATGATTTCCTCTGCACTGCCTTGAATAATCTCAATCTGCAATTCTTTAGCTGCGGCCTGAAGCGTCCGAAATAAAGCGCGGTTGTCTACTTGAGCGTCGTCAGGATACCACCAACCGCCAATTACTTCTTGACCTAATCCCAACTGGTGCTGGCGAACAGTATCTCTGTCCAACCATTGATAATTAAGGTTTGACAAAAGGGGCTTTTCTTGAGGCTCATTTTGACAAACTGGCGCGAGAATTCCCGATCGCCAATATCCCGTTTTCAATCCGGTAATGTCTTCTAGCTGTTTCACCCAGGCGGGATACAGTGCGCGGCTTTGCAAGCACAAATCCAGCATCGGACTGGGGGGAATTCGTTCGGCTTGTGGGGCAAGCATTCCGGCGGCCGCCCGGGCCGTCGGTTGTTTAGAATCGGCGGTGAGAACCGCGACAGATGCCCCTCGCAATTTCAGTTCTACTGCTAGCGAAAGACCAATTATTCCGCCGCCAATAATCAGAATATCTTTAGATAAATTCATTAACTTTTATATGGACTTTCTGGGTTTTTTAACCTCTCGGATTTCTTTATGGTAAGGTGCCCCCTGTGCACCTTACAGTGAGAATTCTTGCACAAGTCTTAGAGATTATCTTGTGGGGTGGGCTTCTAGCCTGCCCCAAATATGCAATCTCAATAAAGTACAGCCTATCTGCCTTCCTTAACAAAAAATCTATCCTTGGGGGTTCCAGACAGTTTCAGAACCCTGACCCCAGAAACCGTCATATTTTGTCACCTTAATATCGCCTAAAACCTTGGTTTGGCAGGACAAACGGCGGTTGGAGGCGGGAGAATGGGGAGGAACCGAAAGTCGGGCTTTTTCGCGCCACTGGGGCTCGGAAACTTCGCCCTCGACGGTGACGGCGCAGGTGCCGCAAGTGCCGAGGCCGTGGCAGTTGATGACTTTGGCGTTGCCGTTGTAGAGATCGATGCCGTTTTTGAGCAATACTTCACGGAGATTCGCTCCGCGATCGCACTCAAATGTTTTTCCTTGCGCTTGTACCTTGACCACAGCAATTTACCCCAGTTAGATTTATGTTAATTTTCCTATATATTATCGCATTAAATTCCCATAAATTCATCTAATATGGTAACTGATATATTACCAATTTCTCGATCGCAATTTCCCATGACAAATCGGCTCTGGATCTACGATACCACGCTGCGAGACGGTGCTCAGTGCGAGGGACTCTCCTTATCTCTCGAAGACAAACTGCGAATTGCTCGACAGTTAGACAGTTTAGGAATTCCCTTTATTGAAGGCGGCTGGCCGGGGGCGAATCCTAAAGACGTACAATTTTTTTGGCGACTCAAAGAACAGCCCCTAACTCAAGCAGAAGTTGTAGCTTTTTGTTCGACTAGGCGGCCGGGAACTACGGCAGCTAATGATGAAATGTTGCAGGCTATTTTGTCCGCCGGTACTCGCTGGGTGACGCTGTTTGGCAAGTCGTGGGATTTGCACGTTATTGAAAGTTTGAAGACCACGCTAGAAGAAAATCTGGCGATGATTCGAGATACAATTGAATATTTGCGGAGTCAGGGAAGGCGCGTTATTTACGATGCCGAACACTGGTTTGACGGCTACAAACACAATCGAGATTATGCTATTAAAACTTTAGAAGTAGCGGCCGATGCTGGTGCAGAATGGCTTGTACTTTGCGATACTAACGGCGGTACTTTACCTCACGAAGTCAGTCAGGTTGTTCGTGAGGTTGCAGAAATAATAGAAAGTTGGGATATTTCGGAATCGGAAATTCACCCCCCCCAACCCCCCCTTATTAAGGGGGGGAGAAAGTCTAAAATTCAACTGGGAATTCACACTCACAACGACTCAGGAGTTGCGGTTGCTAATGCTTTGGCTGCTGTGCGGGAAGGAGTGAGGATGGTACAGGGAACTATAAACGGTTACGGTGAACGCTGCGGCAATGCCGATTTATGTTCCTTAATTCCTAATTTTCAGCTAAAGTTGGGTCAGAATTGCATTGAAGACGAGCAATTAGTTAGATTAACTCAAGTAAGTCGATCGATTAGTGAAATTGTCAATCTTGCTCCCGACGATCATGCTCCTTTTGTAGGCCTTTCGGCTTTTGCTCACAAAGGCGGAATTCACGTATCGGCTGTTGAGAAAAATCCGTTAACTTACGAACATTTGGAACCGGAAAAAATTGGCAACAGGCGGCGAATTGTGATTTCGGATCAAGCGGGTTTGAGCAATGTTTTGGCGAAGGCGCGCACTTTTGGCATGGATCTCGATCGCAAAAATCCTGCTTGCCGCCAAATTCTGGAAAAATTGAAAGATTTGGAAAGTCAGGGATATCAATTTGAGGGGGCTGAGGCTTCTTTTGAATTGTTAATGCGGGAGGCATTGGGAAAGCGCAAGCGTTTATTTGAAATCAAAGGTTTTCAAGTTCACTGCGATAAAGGTAAGGAAGAAACAGTTAATTCTTTAGCAACTGTGAAAGTGACTGTTAACGGTCAAGATATTCTGGAATGCGCTGAAGGAAACGGGCCTGTTTCGGCACTTGATGCGGCTTTGCGGAAGGCTTTGCGGAATTTTTATCCGGCAATTACTGATTTTAACTTAACCGATTATAAGGTGCGAATTCTGGACGGATGTGCGGGAACTTCTGCTAAAACTCGCGTTTTGGCTGAGTTTAGCAATGGTCAAGACCGTTGGACGACTGTGGGGGTTTCTGGTAATATTTTGGATGCTTCTTATCAAGCGGTTGTTGAGGGTTTGGAGTATGGTTTGGTGTTGGGAGATAGGGAGGCGATCGTTTTAACTGTGTCGAGTTATTAGGTTAACGGCGAAGAGAAGTTGCCTGAATATCGATGTTTAAATAGATACCAAGGGGAGCCTCTCAATGAAAGCAGCCAAGCTAGAAATTGGAGTTTTGACGCAGGAGGAAAGAGTCAGAAGGAAGGAGCCAGAAGAAGTGTTTTTACAAATATGAGATGCTCCCCTACTTTTGGGAGCATCTCAATGAAAGCAGCCAAGCCCAAAATTGGAGTTTTGAGGCAGGAGGCTCTCTTGCTGCGAGTCAGAAGGAAGGAGTCAGAAGAAGTGTGTTTACAAATATGAGATGCTCCCCTACTTGTTCACGTCATTATTATTACCTTCCCCAACGATCGATCGCATTCCTTCGAGCGTGGCGGGAATGCTGCGCGGGTCCATAAACATCACCTTGCTGCTGTCGCTGGTGCCAATTTTTAGACCCATATCCAGATAGTTTTGAGCTAACAAAAATTGTAAAGCTTCGCGAGCATTGGGGTCATTTTGCAGAGTTTTGGCGATTATTTGCAAGGCCTCCGAAGTAGCTTGAGCTTTCAAAACCTGACTTTGGCGTTCTGCTTGAGCTTTCAGGACGATCGCCTTTTGTTGAGCTTCCGCCTCCAAAATAGTTGCTTTTTGGCGCGCTTCTGCATCTAGAACTTGCGCTTCAGCTTTACCTTTGGCGCTGTTAACGGCTGACTCGCGTTCGCCCTCGGATGTCAGAATTGCCGCCCGCTTCCGTCGATCGGCTGCCATCTGCAATTCCATCGATTCCTGTACAGTTTTAGAAGGGACAATATCGCGCAATTCTACCCGCGTCACTTTCACTCCCCAAGGATCTGTAACCAGATCTAAATCTCTGAGCAAGATTTCATTAATTTGAGAACGAGCAGTAAAGGTTTGTTCGAGATCCAGTTGACCCATTTCGGCGCGAATTTGAGTCAGCACCATATTTACCATTGCTGACTGGAGATTTTCTACTTTGTAACAAGCTTTTTCCAAGTCTACAATGCGCCAATAAACCACAGCATCAACGGTGATGGAAACGTTATCGCGGGTAATACAAGCTTGCGGGGGAACATCTAAGACTTTTTCCCGAATTGTTTGCTCGTACACGACGCGATCGAGAAACGGCTTGACAAAATTCAAACCGGGTTCGAGTCTCCTGCCACTGTATTTACCTAAAGTTTCCACCAGCGCTTCATTTCCCTGATTGATAATCTTGACGGAACCTGCGAGGGCTGAGCCGCCGAGTGCTAAAAAGACAAGTAAAAAAAATTGTTCCACGGTCGCCTCCTATAAATGTTGAGTGTTGACTGTTAAATGTTGACTAAAGACTGATGACTAACTACTAATTGTCTGTGATTAATTACGCATTTTTTAAGAATGCAATAAATTTTCTGGCAAAACTATCAGAGTAGTGCCTTTTCGTCCGACGACAATTACGTTTTGGTTGGGGGGGATAGTGGCCTTCGTGTCTTCGCAGCGAGCTTGCCAAGAATTCCCCTCATAAATGACTCGGCCGGCTTCTCCGGGGGGAATTTCTGTTAAAGTTTTGGCTTCCTGAGAATCTGCGATCGCCCTTGCGGTGCCTTTTGGTATCAACCGCCGAGACAGCAGCACAAAAACTGTCGAAAAAACCATCCAGAGGAATATTTGTAAATTAACGTAAGGTAGAACTAGAGAGCATCCAGCTACGGCGAAGGCGCTCAGTCCCATCATAAAAGCGACAAAAGCAGTCGGGAGAAATAGCTCTGCCAAACAGAGCAAAGACCCAGCTATCAGCCAAAGGAGCGTAGGAGTCAAGATCATAAAAAGAATAGGTGATACTATTTAGATATTAGATTGGAAATTTAAGATTTAAGAATTGCCAACAACTGACTATGCAAGGGTTTGCGACTTGCAGCCCCTCAGAGCGATTTTTCGCGCAGCGGTACAAGTTTGAGGCTTCCATCGTTCTCCAAGTCAGAGTTTAGTAACTTAAATTACAATTTTAGCCGATGCAGACTGGCAGAAACTACAATTTCTAGAGGCCCAAAGGCAGTTAAGAAATTGATAGGGGCTAAAATCAGTTTATTCTCAAGCTCATGAATTTGGGCTTGCGAATCCTATATCTTCAGAATGTTTTTACACAAACTATTTCGATATGATCAGCAGTTTCTCCGAACCCATTTATTGCCCGAATCTTAGCTGTCCCGATCCCCGCAATACCTTTGGCCGCCAGCAGTGTGCAGCGTGCGAAACCGATTTAATTTATCGCTATTTGTGGGCGGTGGGGCAAGCAGCCGAGGAAGTGCCGACGGGTAAGGTAATAGCCGATCGATACTTTGTCATTGCACCGCAAATCTGGCTCGACAGCCGTCCAGCTTTGCCTCCGAGCGTCCCGGAACACCTGCCGGATACGATTATGCCTTACCTGCATTTGTATCCCCAACGGCTGCATACGCCGGAAGTATACGGTTATTGTTCCCTGGGGGAAGCACCCGAAGCGACAGAGGTGCTGTTGTTGGAAAATGTGCCCATCAATAATTTCGGTCGCCTGTATCCTTCTATTTTAGAAGCTTGGTCTGGGACAACCGGCGCGCGCCAAGTATACTGGCTGTGGCAAATGCTCCAACTTTGGACGCCGCTATCGGAACAGGGAGTCGCTTCGAGTTTGCTGGTACCGGAAAATTTGCGGGTGGAAGGTTGGCGGGTACGCCTGCTGGAACTGCACCGGGGCAATTTTGTACCGACGCTGCGGGATTTGGGAGATGTGTGGTCAGGTTTGGTGGAATCAGCGCAACCCGAGGTGCAGGCGAAACTCGGAGAGATTTGTCAGTTTATGCGCCGCAGCAGCATGAATTTCGACGCGATCGCCCTGGAACTAAACGATTTACTATTAGAACAAGCCGCTCAATTGCCTCTGCATTTAGAAGTAGTCGGCATGACTGATACCGGGCCCCAGCGCTCCCAAAATGAAGACAGTTGCTATCCGGTTGCTGCTGATTTTCAATTTAGCAAAACTTCAGGGGGCGAGAAATTAATTCCTTACTTAACAATGGTTTGCGACGGGGTTGGAGGCCACGAAGGAGGAGAAGTTGCCAGTCAATTAGCCGTCCAGTCCCTGAAAGCTTTAATCCAAAATTTGCTCGCAGAAATTGCTCAACAAGAAGAGTTGATGACCCCAACAATGGTGATCAAGCAACTCGAAGAAATAGTCCGAGTTGTGAATAATGTGATTTCTGCTCAAAATAACGAGCAGGGAAAAGAGTTGCGGCAGCGGATGGGGACGACTTTGGTGATGGCCCTCCAGTTGCCTCAAAAAGTGAAAAATTCCGAGGATTTGCCCTCGAATAACAGCCACGAACTTTATTTAGTCAATGTTGGAGACAGCCGCGCTTATTGGATTGGCAGAAATTACTGTCACCGGCTGACTGTGGACGACGACGTAGCCTCAAGGGAAGTCCAGCTAGGACATTGTTTGTACTGGGAGACTCAACTGCGATCCGATGCAGGAGCCCTGACTCAAGCTTTGGGAACGCGGGATGCCGATTTCCTGCGCCCGACAATTCAGCGATTTATTGTCGAAGAGGAAGGCTTACTGCTGCTGTGTTCCGACGGTTTGAGCGACAACGACTGGGTAGAGAAATCTTGGGAGAATTATGGCCCAGAGGTGCTTGAGGGCAAAATGTCTTTGGAAGCTGCGGTTCAGTCTTGGATTCGTCTCGCCAACGAGAAAAATGGTTATGACAACACCTCCGTGGTGGCGACTCACTGTCGGATGTCGCCGGAGAGATTGGTACTGTTTGATCCGGCAGTGGCCTCAGCGCCGGCGTCAGCGCCAGTGTCAGCCTCGGTGTCGCTGCCGCCTTCCCTCGTCGCTGCGTCCCTCCAGAAGTCTGGGAGAATTCCAGAATCTCAGCTTTCAGAATCGTCCAAACAGTTGTTGTACCCGGAAACTTCCCCCGCCCCGGAACCCGTTCAAAAACAGCGATCCAAGCTGCCGCTGCCCCTACTGGCGGTGTTGGGGCTGATATTAGCCGGCGGCGGTTTAGGTTTGTGGGTGCAAAGCCGCCAAAGCCCCCAGCCAGAGCCCGCACAAGTTCCGCCACCGCCGGAAACTCCTGCCCCGATTCCTTCGGAGACTCCCTCGCCAGGGGCCGAGAGTCCCTCGCCGTCGCCCGAATCGACTCCTGCGGAAATTCCGCCCCCCGATAGCGAGAGTCTCTCGCCGACACCGGAATCGACTCCTGCGGAAATTCCGCCCCCCGATAGCGAGAGTCTCTCGCCGTCGCCGGAATCGACTCCTGCGGAAATTCCGCCCCCCGAAGAAGCGGAAACTCCTTTGCCATCAGCGGAGTAAGGGAGATTACACCTGTGGCAAAAATCCTTTTCCTCAATTGATGGGACTGGCTCTGGGGCCCATCCCACAAGAGTTATTTTTGCTTGTGGGATGGGCCCCAAAACCCGTCCTAATTATTTTTGCAAGAGGTCTATTGAATTAATTTGAGGCAGAAGGAAATAGGCAGAAGGAAGGAGCCAGAAGAAGTGTTTTTACAAATATGAGATGCTCCATCACAGTTAATGATTTTGTATCATAGTCAGCTTGCAGAAACAAGATGGCTAAAAAGTCAGCCATCACTACAAAAAGTAGTTAAAAATGCTTAAAAATCTCCATGCAGCTAACAACTAAGCTGTGGAGCATTTAAACCATTAACGATCCAGGTAAGGTGCGCCATTCGCGAACACTTACTATACATGGGAAACGCTTATTTGCGCTGGGCACCCTACTATCCTCATTTAAATGCCGAACAGCTTAGCGATTAGGAACTAACAACATAAGCTTTTTTATATTGACCACGAATTTCAAAGGTGGTACCCGCCACGTGATTTATCCGTGGAATCAATCGAAAATCGAAAATCAGAAGAGCTCCCGCATTTATCCGTGGGGTCGCCTCTAAAATCTAAAATCTAAAATCTAAAATCTAAAATCGATTAGCGATTAGGAACTAACAACATAAGCTTTTTTATATTGACCACGAATTTCAAAGGTGGTATCCGCCACGTGATTTATCCATGGAATCAATCCAAAATCGAAAATCGAAAATCAGAAGAGCCCCCGCATTTATCCGTGGGGTCGCCTCTAAAATCTAAAATCTAAAATCTAAAATCTAAAATCTAAAATCTAAAATCGATTGACGGCGCACAATTTATTAACTATAATTACCAGGCTAAAAATAACAAAAATCTTACGCCTAACAGTTTTTCTCAAATAACCGTTAAACTATTCTAACGTTTGCGCGTACCCAACGTTGCAGGCACAACCTATATCTGTTAAGGATTCGTCCTGATTCACAGGAGCAAGATTTTAAAATATGCATCTCAGCGAACTGACTCACCCAAACCAATTACACGGCCTCTCGATTCATCAACTCGAACAAATTGCCCGACAAATTCGAGAAAAGCATTTAGAAACTGTAGCCGCTAGCGGCGGCCACCTCGGCCCAGGATTGGGTGTAGTCGAACTGACCTTAGCACTCTACCAAACACTCGACCTCGATCGCGACAAAGTTACTTGGGATGTCGGCCACCAAGCTTATCCTCACAAATTAATCACCGGGCGCTACAACCAATTCCACACCCTGCGCCAAAAAGACGGCGTTGCAGGCTATCTCAAGCGCTGCGAGAGCAAATTTGACCACTTCGGCGCCGGCCACGCTTCCACAAGCATTTCCGCAGCGTTAGGGATGGCGATGGCGCGCGACCTCAAAGGGGAAAACTTTAAAACTGTAGCAGTCATCGGCGACGGCGCATTGACTGGCGGCATGGCACTCGAAGCGATTAACCACGCGGGCCATATGCCGAAAACCAATTTGTTAGTTGTGCTCAACGACAACGAGATGTCAATCTCGCCCAACGTCGGCGCAATTACCCGCTATTTGAACAAGATGCGATTGTCGCCACCGGTGCAGTTTCTCAAAGATAACTTAGAGGAACAATTCAAACACATTCCCTTTGTCGGCGAAACTTTTACTCCTGAAATGGAACGCCTCAAAGAAGGGATGAAACGCTTGGCTGTCTCGAAAGTTGGAGCAGTAATTGAAGAATTGGGCTTTACTTACATGGGCCCGGTAGATGGACACAATTTGGAAGAGTTAATTGCCACTTTCAAACAAGCTCATACCATTCAAGGGCCGGTGTTGGTTCATGTCGTGACGGTAAAAGGCAAAGGATATGCGATCGCCGAAAAAGACCAAGTAGGATATCACGCCCAAAATCCCTTTAACTTAGCCACCGGCAAAGGCATTCCCTCCACTAAACCCAAGCCTCCAGCTTACTCGAAAGTATTTGCCCACGCCCTAGTCAAGCTAGCAGAAGATAATCCCAAAATTGTCGGCATTACTGCTGCAATGGCAACCGGAACAGGTCTGGATAAACTTCATGAAAAACTGCCGAAACAGTACATTGATGTCGGGATTGCCGAACAGCACGCCGTGACTTTATCCGCTGGTTTAGCCTGCGAAGGAATGCGCCCGGTTGTGGCAATTTACTCGACATTTGTCCAGCGGGGATACGACCAAATAATTCACGATGTTTGTATCCAAAATTTGCCAGTTTTCTTCTGTTTGGATCGCGCTGGCATTGTCGGTGCTGACGGCCCAACTCACCAAGGAATGTACGACATTGCCTTCTTGCGGTGCCTGCCAAATATGGTAGTTATGGCACCAAAAGATGAGGCAGAATTGCAGCGGATGATTGTCACGGGAATCAACCACACCAGCGGCCCGATCGCCATGCGTTACCCGCGCGGCAACGGTTACGGCGTGCCTTTGATGGAGGAAGGTTGGGAAGAATTGCCGATCGGCAAAGCCGAAATTCTCCGCAACGGCGACGATGTGCTGATACTGGGTTACGGTTCAATGGTTTATCCGGCAATGCAAACTGCCGAGATGCTGAGCGAACACGGTATTGAAGCAACTGTGATCAATGCGCGTTTTGTCAAGCCTTTGGACACCGAATTAATCTTGCCTTTAGCACAGCGAATCGGCAAAGTTGTCACAATGGAAGAAGGCTGTTTGATGGGAGGCTTTGGTTCAGCAGTAGCCGAATCTTTGCTCGACAATAATGTCCTCGTGCCCCTGATGCGGTTGGGTGTACCCGATACATTGGTAGATCATGCAACGCCTGAACAATCATTTGCCAGTTTGGGATTAACTCCGTCGCAAATGTGCGATCGTATCTTAGCAACATTCAGCCGCAAAGAGTCTCCTGTTAGCGTCTAATTAGCTAGAATAGTAGGGTGGGCACTGCCCCACCATTGGTGTCAACAAACACCCTATTTCCCTCAGTCCGGCAGGGGTTTAAACCCCTGCCTCAAAGCTAAAGTCCTTTTGCATAGGACTGAAGAACTCATTAGTCCTACTATATAGTTAAGGTCATTAGTTGATAGTTATAGATCGAAGAGGAGGATTTTGTGGGAGAAGCTAACCGCCGAAAAAGACTCGATTCAAATTACGGTAACAGCCTTAATATTGGATGTTTTATCGCTGCTTCTACTTCCAGCGATGCTCATGCTGTCTACCTGGGAATTGGACGAAAAGGAAGCGTAGAACGGAGACTTATATCAGCTCACGCAAGCATCCTTGACGCATGGAAAATCTTTGTTTATTGCCAAAATATTTTATCTCAGCTTAAATATTTTCATCTGCAAAGCAACGATCAAATTACTAGCAATTTCATTAGCAGTTTGATTGGGACTTACGGTGATTATTCTGATGACGATGCTGTTTATGAAGTGTCGGGCGATAAAAAAGCGCTTATGGATTGGCTGTCGCAAGGCAAAACGATCTTGGATGATGATTTGCCTTCCAATATTAACGTTTTGGTTGTAAAGCCCCCAGTTTCCAAAAAGTACAAAGTTTTTTGGTACGAATCAGAACAAGCTCCAAAAAATACTTACGGTAATCCCGAAGACAATTGTGTTTTTACAGTGGGTAAAAATTCTGATGAACCAATTTCGGGGGGTGCTAACAACAAAGTAACTTTTTTCAGCAGTTATGTAACCGCTGCCTATGTAGCTGACTATGTGAATCGGTTGAAGAGAGATAGTTTAACTGAGGAAGAAGTCAAGCGACTGTTGTTTGAAGCCAATCAGCTTCAAGGAAAAATTTAGCCAACTATGAATCAATGCTTTCAGTCATTTCTCATAGTTTTTGACGACGACAACATAGTATCATCTGACACAAAGGAAAACCAACAATGAAATAGAAGTTTATGGTACAATCCGATTGCCGAAACATTTGAATATAAGGTATAAAAAACAATGACTAATGTAAAACCAAATCGTACCGTGCGACGGGGAAGATTGTTCCCAGAAATTCAGTGGTCAGAAGAAAAAAAAGCCCAGTTGCGTGCTGAAAGAGCGGCATTTCGCAAGCGTTGCAAAGTAATTTTCGAGCGCCTTAAACCAGAATTAATTGACACTCACTACAACTGGTACATGGCGGTTGAACCTGATAGCGGGGAATATTTTATCGACAAGGATGATATGGCGGCTACCAAAATGTGTCGTCAGAAACACCCAAATGCTATCCCCTACCTTTTCCGAATCAACCATACAGGGGCGTGCGGCTCAATATGATTGAAGGAAGATTTGGTGATGAGGACGAGCTATTTTTTGAAGTTGAATTGATTGCTAATAACGGCTTAGAATTACCTGTTGATGCTCTGCTAGATACAGGTTTTTCGGGTTGGTTAGCAATGGACGAGCAAGATTTCGAGGGACTTGATTGGATTTATATTAGGCGACAAGAAATGCGGACAGCAAAGGGAGAATTTGATTTCGATCTTTATGCAGGAAAAGTACGCATAGATGAGCAAGAGTTTGACATTCCCGTTCATGTGGGTGACGGAGTACCGGAAATTTTAATCGGTCGCCAGTGGCTAAAAACTCGGCGGTTAGTAGTTGATATGTCTGCAGGTATTTTGACATTGGAAGCGAGTTAGAAGCAAAATGAATTTAAAAAGTTTTGACATAGTAATAGTAGGAGCCGGCCCAGCAGGCGGACACTGCGCGAGAATCCTAGCCAAATCCGGCCACAAAATCTTGCTGGCAGAGCAAAACGACAATTTTAATAAAAATGACTTTTCCAGCGCCGCCACGCCTCTAGAAACCCTCTCTAAATTCGATTTACCTGAATCCGTTATCGGCAGTTTTTGGCACAAACTTACTATTGAAACTAGCAAAGTCAGTCAGACTTGGGAGTCTCCCGAAAGCTTGGGAGTTGTTCTCAACTTTGCTAAATTTAGAGCATTTTTGGCTAGCGAAGTTGAGCGATTTGGCGGTGAAGTTTGGCTTGGTTATCGCTACACCGGACATTCACAAGAAAACGGCGAAACAATAGTCGAATTTAAACAGTTATCCGACGGTCAACTTATCAAAGTTAGCACGAAAGTATTGGTTGATGCTACTGGCTTTGCTAGGGCGATTATGTACGAAAAAGAGAATGATAAGCCAGATTTTTTGTCGGGAACTGGAATTGAATATTTAATTGAAGTAGAGCCAGAAGTTTACAATAAATACAGCGGTGATTTAATCTTCTTTTTGGGCGATAAATGGATGCCGAAGGGTTATTCCTGGATATTCCCAATGGAACAAAACAGGCTGAAAGTTGGCGCGGGGCGCATTTTTTTAGATCCGAAAACGGTGAGGCATTTGTCACCGGTGAAAAAATATATTGATTTACTGATTGATGAATATCTGAAGTCTAAAAGTTATAAAATTATTGACAAACATGGTTCGACGCTGAAGTACAGTCCTGGTTTGAAGGATATTTATTGCAAGGATAATATAATTGCGATCGGCGATACTGTCTCGACAGTAAATTTTTTGGGTGGCGAAGGGATTAGACACGGGATGGATGGTGCCCAAATAGCAGGGAAATATATTCAAAGCTATTTGGAGGGGAAAATCTCAGATTTTCGGGATTATGAGACCCAAATGCACCGCAAGTTTGATCGGAAATGGAATATTTCAGAAAGGTTGGCGGTGAGAAAGTATATCGATGATGTTAATGATGAACTAACCGATAAAATGATTTCTTATTTAAAGTATATGAAAACTGAAGAGGTGATGGATATTTTATTTCATTATAAATTTGAGAGAATTTCCAGAGGATTCGGCGGTTATTTGCAGCGGAAAATCAAGGGATTGATTAAGCGATTTCACTTGTAAGGTGCGTCTGTTGAGAGATTGTTAGTTGAGGGAAAAATCTCGCTGGCTGACGCAGCCTACTGACTTAAAAGTAAGGTGCGTCTGTTGAAAAATTGTTAGTTGAGGGAAAAATCTCGCTGCTGACGCACCCTACAAACCTAATTGCCATAAAAAATTTTCTCCTGTAACTTTAATGCGCGGCAGAGACATTAAATTATCGTCAAAACTGCTATAATTTAATTTATATGATACACCAAAAGTATATCCACTCGCTCCAATTAAATGCGCTACAATTGGATCGACATCCCCGTAAGGATAGGCAAAACATTTAACAGATTTCTCTAATCCCCGTTCTAAGATAGCACGGGATTTCGCCCCCTCCCGCACAATTTCTGTCGGCGACAATGCCGTCAAAGGTTGATGAGTAGCAGACATAGAACCGAATTCAATTCCTGCATTCTGCAGTTGCAAAATTTCCGGCCATCCCATTAACTGCACTTCTTCCAATTCGGATTTTTCCCAACTATGTGTCTTTCCTATTGACTCCGCTACTAGAAAAACAGTTGCTGTAAAATAAAAGCGTTTTAGCAGAGGCCAAGCATATTGGAAAAAGTCGAGATAGCCACCGTCAAAAGTCATCAATACAGCTTTACCGGGTAAAGGAGTTTTATCCCGTTTCGCACTTTGCCAATTTTCCCAACTCGCACTATAATAACCGCGATCTTTGAGATACTGCAACTGTTGTTCCAAAACCTGGGGGCTAACTGCGTCTAAACTGTCAGGAGAAATGCGGCGGTAGGAGAGAATCGGGAGTTTTTGTGTAACGCTATGGTTGTCCAAAACTTGAGGTTTCACGGAGTGAGAAACTTCCTGATAAGAAGATTTTGAGCGAATGATTTCCGGTGCGTAAAATACTTGCTTTGGGAACTCGTTTTCTTGGGGAATTTGCATTGTCGGTTCCCCCGCGATTGCTGCGGCTGACTCGATTTCCTGTAGCGCAGCCACCGGGAGTGAGGCGCGACGGCTGACACTTGTCCCGATCGCACCCGATCGCCTGCCGAAGATCACCGCATTTTGGGGGTAAATGCCCCCAGCACCCGGTGCATTCAAACTGTCTGGCAAATTTGACCTTTGTTGAGCACAAGAGGCTAAGCGCGATCTTAGCCCTTGCTTGCCGTTGAGTGGTTTTCCCAGCAAAGCTTCTCGCACGGCGGCGACGCACAACTCAAAACCAATATTTCGATTAATTGTCGATCGCAATTTTTGAGCCGAAACAAAATTATTTTCCACCGCAACAGTGACAATCCCGACAGCAACGCCGCCTACTTTCACCAGCACGTCTATTTCAGAAATCTCAACTTTTATATTAGCAAATTCCTCGCTAATTTCTAAGACAATCAAATCTTTTTCGAGCGTAATTGTTGGGACTTCCTCTGCGCTTTCTGGATTGTAGAAATCCTCCAAATGCCAATGGGGACGCCCCCATAATTCTTGCAAAAATAGCGTCCAGTCATGTTTAGGGTGCAATGGTTTCAGCACAGTTTCCCACAATTTATTGCCTTTTTCGCAGCGATTGCGTTGAAAGAAGCGATCGAGAATTTGCCAAGCAAACTGGGCTGCAACCGCATCCGCCAACACCGAAGCCGCAACCATGCCATCGCAAATCGGCAATTCAACAATACCGAGTTTAATTCCTTCTAGTTTAATCGTACAGCACAGGCGATCGTATATTTGCGGAAGATTACAAATATCGGAAATTGGTTCGCTCACTTCCACCGTCAACTTCCAGGCAATTTCACCCTTTACTCGCTTAATCTTATCTAAAATATATCGAATTTCCTGGTCATTAAAAATTTTATGATATTTGTGAACCTTATTACTTTTAACCTCTCTATCAATCCCTTGATGCCAAGGCAGATTTAAACTGAGATGAGCAGCTTTTTCTTGATAAAACTCCAGCATTTTATCATCATACTCAATTTCCATAAACTGACAAAGTTTTTCTAATTTTTTGACTTTATTGTCGAGTATTTCCTCATACTTGACTAATATATGATTAGAATTTTTAGCATATTTGTGACTAATTAACATCGCCTCCTTCCAGCGATGGATACAGTGGTTTAAATCCCAACCAGGCCCCCACAAATCATGAGAATTCCTAGTCGCCTCATGCAGAGAAGCTATTGTATCCATACTGTTTCGCAAAATATGTATAAATTTAGCATCCGGCAAAAAGCGCTGTATGTCCTCAATAAAATATATGTGTTCCGGCGTTTTTTCCAACCAAATACTTTTGTTTTGTTCCGCCGCCAAACCATCCAAAACTCCGACAAACCAACTAACTTTAGTTGCCACAGTTTGACTATCATCAAAACCTTGCAAAAGTTCAGGCCGATTAATCTCATCCTTAAAAAAAGCTTCCATCCTACCTGGCAACTTTCCCGCAAACTTCTTGTACAGTAAATAGTGAAAAAACTTAGATTCAGGAAAAGAAATAACTTCAGGGTGAGCAGCTAATAAACTTTGAAGCATGGTTGTGCCGCTTCTCGGAGAGCCTACTAAAAATATCCGTTTCATTTTTCTAGCTGATAGATGGTTTGTGAATTAATTTTTTTTTTAGGAACCGCAGAGAGCGCAGAGGGCACAGAGGAAGAGAAGAAAGAGGTATGATTCATGTTCCTCTCTGGGCACTCTGCATTTAAAAACTTTTTTCCTAACTCCAACTAAAATCCTCATGCAAGAAATCCGAAAGTTCCTGATTGTAAGGTTTGAAATAATTAGTCAATTCTTGTTCTATTGTCGCTGGCATTTGGCTGTATTCATCGACATGATTAATTTCATATTTTTTACTTGTATTTTCACTAATATCCAGAAATTTCAATACTTCGGAAAATACTTTGCCTGTATGTGCGTAAAAATCTTCGCTCTTGATAATTAGCAACTGTTCTCTCGGAAAATAGTCGAGCCAATTTTTGATTTGTTCTACATAAATTCCCCGCGACAAATAGGAATAATGCTGGTGATTGAAACTGTAATAATTTTCATCTGCTTTGATTTTTTCAATCTCACCTTTGAGTCGAGCGGGTTCAGAAGCGATCGCCTTTTCAAAATCCAACTTTTCGGAGCCTCGCGCCACTTCTAAATGATAGTGCATCCACGCTCGTTTTACCGGGTTTCGCAGCATTACAATCAGCTTAACATCCGGGAAACACTTGTAAACTCGCTCCGCCACCAAAGGATGATAAATATAGTAAGAAGTCATCTCCCACAGGATCACCTTCTCACTCGCTACACTCCGTGTCAACTGCTTGCTGTACCAATCAACACCACGCTCAAAATTTAATTCAAAAAAGTGAATATCTCGAGAACCTTCTTTGATAATTTGCAAGTGATTTTCGAGATGGCTGTATAGATATTCTGTGCCACAGTTTTGAGCACCAATTATTAAAAAGTCAGGTTTTTGCTTATTTTCTAACTGAGTCAAAATCTTGGCGTAGCCGGGATTATTCTTATCCAAATCGTAAGTTGCAGCGCCTGGTTCAGCCACATCCAAAAGTGGCATTTTGCCCTCAAATTCCCAGCGGTACGGCGGACAAAGAATCGTTTTTTGGTTTACAGTCGATCGCACGTACAGCGGATAAACCTGCCACTGATAATCGTAGGCGTAAGCCAAAGTTTCCTCGTAAACCCCAGCATTCACGTAATACTGACCGTTTCCTAAATCCAGCCTATCTATTTGCAGCCGGATTTTGCCTTTCCCTTTCACCAGCGGCAGCAGTCTGCCCATTTGATTAGTATTAGTCTCAAAACAACTTTGACCATCATCCCTGCTGATTGTCACGGCAAAAATAGCAGCAGAAATTTCCTGCGCCACCGAATAATGAATTTCAATGCTAATAGCATCACCGCTATCTATTTCCGTATTTGGCGACACTTTGACATCGGTAATTTCTACTTCCATAGTACCGAAGCGATTCTGATTACCTCGCAGTGGCGAGCCACTACTTGTAGCTTCAGCAGCACGCAGGGGAGTGCTATTTTCTGTGGACGATCGCATTTCTGACAAATACTGACCCACTACTACTTCCGGTTCCCCATAAGCCACTATTTCACCGGATTTCAGCCACAAAGCCCGATCGCACATTTTCTGAATTTGCGACGCAGTGTGAGAAATCAAAACAATCGCGCATCCTTGATTCTTAAACTCAGTTATCTTATTCAAACATTTAGTTTGAAAAGCCACATCACCAACCGACAAATGTTCATCAACTAAAAGCACTTCTGGATCGGTATGCACCGCCACCGAAAAAGCCAGCCGCATTTTCATCCCCGTACTGTAAGTCCGCGTCGGGCTGTCAATAAACTGTTTTAACTCTGCAAATTCCACAATATCGTCAAACCTGCGCGCCACTTCCCGGCGAGTCAAACCGGCCACCACCGCACCCACAAACACGTTTTCTCTGCCCGTTAGATCCGAGTGAAAACTCGCACCCAAATCCAACAAGCCGCCAATTCTGCCGTTAACTTTAATAGATCCTTCCTCAGCCCGGCAAATACCGCCGATAAGTTGCAGCAGCGTTGATTTTCCCGCGCCATTCTTGCCAAGAATTCCCAGCATTTCGCCCGGAGAAACAGTAAAATTTATATTCCGCAGCGCCCAAAAACTCGCCTCCGGCTTCAGCTTCCACCAACCGGACAAAGCGGCTTCCATAATCGTATGAGGTTTCGCGGTAGAGTAGCGGTTAAAACGCTTACCCAAACCTTTGACAATAATTGCTTCACGCATTTACACTTCCTCCACAAAATGAGCGCTTTGCCGTCTAAAAATTCCCAGTCCGATGGGTAAAAGAGCCGCCACAGCCAAGCTCAAAATTAACAGAGCAGACCAATCCGGCTGCATACCTTTAAGAAGTATGGCGCGGTAAGCTTCAATCAGGGGCACCATTGGATTTAAGTAATAAAAAATCTTAAATTTTTCCGGGACGCTGCTGATGTCGTAGAAAATCGGAGTCAGGTAAAACAGCATCTGCAAAACTACTCCCAAAGTGTGCTGAGTGTCGCGGAAAGTGACATTCAAAGCGGCAAGGGGATAAGCAAAACTAACTGTCAAAACAAACTGAATAATCATCAGCAGCGGCAACAACAAGAGCACTGCATTCAGAGGAGCGCCATCAATTGCCAGAAAGATAAGTAACACCGGCAATGCTAAGAAAAAGTGAATGAGCCCCGTCGTCGTCGTGACTACCGGCAAAATTGCCGACGGGAAATTTGGCTGCCTGATTAGTGGCTTATGATTGGTAATTAATGCCGTTGATTTAAATAATACCGTTTGAGACCAATTCCAGATTAACAAGCCGCTGAAAGCAAAGGAAGAAAATTTTGGAATATTAAGGGGTACGACAGAGCGAAACAAAAAGGAAAATACAGCCAACTGTAACAGCGGACTGATTAAAGTCCAAGCAATCCCCAAGGTCGATCGCTTGTAAAGTAATTTCATCTCGCGATCGACCAACACCCGCAGCAAATCGAACCACTGAGCCATTTTGCGCCGATAAACCAGCGTTCCAGCATTTCTCACCGCACACCTCCGGCAGCTATCTGAGGTTCTGGCCCGGATGCCTCCCAGGGCTGAATCTTAACCAAATTCTGATTCTGCACCAGGGTCAGCTTGTCAGCAATTGGTTCTAAAAAATTAGCTTCAATCAATTTTATTGCCATAATTACCCTTGTTAATTTCTCTTGATTTTAACTCTCAATTACTACTTACTTACGATTAATTAAACGCTTACTTAATTACACCTCTATATTCTGTTTTTTCTCTAATCTAATTATGTCAGTTATAGGAAGAATTTTTCAGTTGTTCTTGGTCTACTACTGTAAATAACAGTAGATTTTGAAGTAGGGTGTTGTCAACCAAGCTAGGCTCGGAATGAGCAGCACTTTTGGGCATACCCTTAACCGCGATCGCCCGAGCCAGGGGTTCGGCAAAGTCAAGGGCCAGAATCGATCGCAAGTGAGCGCCCCGCAGTGGCTCTACACCGAATTTGGGAGTGACGTGACCGACAGACAGTTCACCGTAACTGAGGTAAATGCCATCGGGTTTTTTCTCGTCAATGATTCGTTCTGCTGCTTCCCAACCTTCCTGCAAATCGATTTCAATTTCATGTCTGCCCAAGTCAGCACCAGCAGGCTCACCTTGCATAAAACTAGAAAGAGCCGATCGACTTTTCAACTCATCAATAGCACCCCGCAAATACCAATAAGCGCGCAATTTTGCCCGCAACCACCGCCAAGTTCCCCGCATCCGCAAGCTTTCGAGTAAATCAAGAGATTGCCTCAGTCCCACAGCCAGCCAATCCACAGCAGCCGGGCACAAAAACGTGACCGCCACCAAAATTTTATCCACCAGCGAGTCAGCAGTTTCGTAGGCTGCTATCGGCAGTATCGGTCTAAGTTCCGGGTGTCGGTACCCGATCAAAACATTCGATCGCCCTTCCTGACGAAATCTGCCGAAAGAGCGATCGAGATTGTTAGTTTCGTGTTCGTAATGATAGCCCACTGCTTCAGCAGCCACAACAAAAGGTACATTAGCTTTCAGCAAACGCATCCCAAACTCATAATCTTCTCCGCCACAGTTCCCAAAAGCCGAATCAAACCCATCGAGACGAGCAAACAGTTCTGCATCCAAAGAAAGGTTGCCGCTGAGCAAATCTAGATAAGTAAATCGATGACCAGGCTGACTCATCTGATAAAACTTCTCTTCCCACCACGATCGCACTTCCACCTCGAACAATGTAGTTCCTCCATGCAACTTAGGCGGATAGGGGCCCATGACAGCCGAGCCCGGACGCAAAGAGTGAACCCGCGCATGACTTTCCACCAAAGGCGGCAGCGCTTCGATATCGTCGTCGAGAAACAGCAGCAATTGCCCCGTAGCCGAAGCCGCTCCCGTATTGCGGGCGATGGCAGCACTCTGGCAATTTACCTCGATCCCCTGCACTTTAAACCGAGCTTTATAGTCTTGTAGCATTGCCAAAGTATTATCTATGCAGCTATCTGCCACTACAATAACCTCGATCAGGTCGATCGGATAAGTCTGCAAGTGCAAAGCATCCAAAGCCCGCCGCAGCGAAGAACTTCGGTTGTGGCTAGGAATAATTATGCTAACTGTTAGATTTTCCATATTTACATTACAACAATTAACTTCATCTGCATTTCATCTCCCTTCATCGGCCGTTAAAAATAATCTACAAATCCCTATTCATTGCTCCCCTTCATTTTTTGTAACAACTTCCTAGAAGCAAAATAAGCCATCGGCCCGCTAATGCAGCCCCGCAGTTGAGCCCACAGCAAATCCCTCGGAACCGCATCCGGCTGCTTTCGCAAAGAAGCAATTAATTCAGGAATTTGCTTATACCACAGCCATCCCCAAGCTAATAGAGGCACACTGAATTCTCTGTTGATTACAAACATCCGCGTCCAGAAAGCATAGACTCCGATGCCGTAGCCTTGGAGCGTTTTTCGCAATTCTTCCCAAGTGCGCCGATGGCGGTGCCAACTCAATGCTCTCGGCTCGTAGACAATGCAGTAGCCCGCGCGCAAAATGCGGGCAAAAAGTTCACAGTCTTCGCCACCCACCGTGGGCGTTCCCGCCCCCAAAGCTTCGTCAAACAGCCCAATGTAGTCGATCGAACTTTTCCGCAAAGCCATACTCGCCGAAACTCCCACAAGATGCACAATCAGAGGATTGCAGTGCGCCCCATCAACAACTCGGCGCTCAAATCCCCGCCCGTGGGGGCTGTAGCGCTCGAACCATTCTTGCGCTTCGGTTTCCAGTTCCAAGGGCATCACCAGCCCCGTGACGCACATCACTCGCGGATCGCTGAAATTTCGCAAGAGCGATCGCAGCCAGTTCGGATCGGGGGCCGCATCGTCATCTGTAAACGCTACGAATTCATGTTTAGCTTCGCGTAAAGCTCGGTTACGGGCAGCGCTGGAGCCTGGTAAGTCTTCGCGCACATAGCGGGCTTGTGGGTAATTTTTGACCAGTTCCTTCGTCGCGTCCGTGCTGGGGCAATTGTCAATTACTAAGTATTCCTGACCCTCGTCTGGGAGCTGCATCAGCGCGTCAAGAGTGCGCCGCAAATCTTCCGGGCGATCGCGCGTGCAAACCGCTACTGTAGCGATCGGCAATACCTCCACCGACCCCCGCTCATCCCATTCTAGAGTCTCGTAGAGCAAGTTTTTCCACAAGTTGTCCCCCGCAGCGTTCATCAGTGTTTCCCGTAATTCGTCACCGCCAATGCCACCTCCGACTACGGACAAAAGAGCTTGACCGAGCGGTTTTCCGTGCAGTCGAATTAAAACCAAGGCTTTGCTGTAACGCTCATCAACCGTAATTTCTGGCGGGAGTTTGGAGATTTCCAGCTCAACAATAGCTGTTGCCATTTTAGATTTTATCTTTTATATTTTAGATTGCGAAAAAATCCTAGATACTCCGTATATTACCGGATGTATTTTAGCATAAATTGTTTTAGGGTATAGCAACTTCTCAATGCCACACTTGCCGATCGCCGATTGCGAATCAAATTGCGAATCAAATTGCGAATCAAATTGCGAATCAAACATAAAGCCTCATTGCTTTTATTGCTTTTATTTATTTTTACTTTCAATTACCCGCTGATGTCAAGTTTTTTCCCAACACAAGTTTTACCATCGGCAACGATCCCGCGTCGAGGATTGTGTCAATTGCAGGTATTATTGGCAGCAGATCGCCACCAAGCCTCGCCATTAATGCCACATCTAAAAACCCGATTTTTTGATAAAACCGGGTTGGTGCGATCGCTCCTCATTTCAGCTCTAATTGCGCTCTGATAAGCTGTGGAGCATTTAAAATAGTATTGTAGGGTGCGGAGCGTCCTCCGCGTTTCCCTTGCCGGTGGAAGCGATCGAGAGCTGACGCACCCTACTGGCCTCGTTAGTGGTTTAAATGCTCCACAGCTTACTATTCTCAAAAACCTAAGCTGTGGCGGCATTTAAATTCTATATCAAAAAAAATAAATTCGTGTGGGAAGTAGGGGGTTCGGCGTCCCGCCCGCCCTGAATATACAATTTAAATGCACGACAGCCTACCAAATAATTCAACACTCTCGCCCTTCAAACTTTCGCGATTAAACCGCGCACGGATTAGGTGAAAAATACTCCCAAACTCAACCCTAAATCAGACCCATAAACGATAAAAGAAACAGGAGATTACAGGCTGGTTGGAGACTCATCGAGCTGAGATTACTTCTGGCAAGTTAGTGGTATTTTTACAGAATGAATATCATGTATTGTCTGGGGATTTATGTGGCTATGTTTGGGGTTCAACAAAAAAACGCATCGTTTTGCCCCCTTGTCAATGAGCGGAGTAAACAAACGTATTATGGGGCAGTCAATCGATTGCGCGATTTTAGATTTTAGATTTTAGATTTTAGAATTGAAGTATTGACTTGCGCGAGATAAATTCGGGGGCGACTTTATCGGATACAGGTTTTTTATTTCTGCACGGATGAATCACGTGGCGGGTATCCTGGAGGCTTTCGGTCAAAAAGCCATTTACACTCTCTCCTCGATAGCCACAAGGTTTACTTAGAAGAATGTATCAAACTTTTACAAAAAAACCCATCAAACTCATAAAGTCTCTCTCTGCCTTGACAAAAGCAGTTAGGAATGAGAATTAAATAACTTCCACTCTTGAAAGTGGGATGGGCGTCCCGCCCGTCCTTTTTGGACGGGCGGGACGCCCATCCCACAATAACAATTAAAATTGTAAGTTATTTAATTCGCGATCCTTAGTTAGCACGATGGGGGTTCTTCCTTTTTCAGATTGGACTATAAACCGCCCTCAAAACCCTAAAAATGAAGAATTGTAAAGTTTTATCAAGATGTTTGGGCATCTGAATTAAAATCTTCTCATAAAAAAGACTAGCTTTTAGCAGGCGCAAATTGTGGAAAAAGGTTTAAAACTCAGAATATGAGATCGATCTCGCTACTCTTACATGGTGCAATAAAATGTAACTTTTGATGCAAGAACCAGTAGCCTGAACTTTGTCGAAGGCCCAAGGCCCATCCGGCCAATGCCTTCGGAAAATCGCCTTCTTGGCGCTGCATCAAATCTTAAGTGCAATTACTTTCCTTGCACGAGAGCCGGAGCCTTCGAGCCAACATTTAGCTCCAAGGCTTACGCACCAGAACTTTGATAAACCTGGTTTTTTTACCGGGAGCGAGGGCGGCAACAAAGTGTTTTCGTTCATCTTTCCCCGGTTTCAGCGTCCGAGACTGAACTCGATCGAATGAATGCAGTCGCAACCAATGTTTAAAAGTGGCGATACTGCAAGTTGCGTGCAAAGCAGGGAGCTAACCGCAGTGATGGATCTCGATTGTTTACCTTACGGCGCAGGCCACGCACAGGAAGGGGTCTGTCTGCTAGTCCGAATGGGGCCGCACCGCATTTTACTCGACTGCGGTATAGAGGATATTGCACCGCTATCAGCGACACTAAATCGATCGCTGCCAGCCGATTTTGTGGTGTGTACCCACGCCCACTCTGATCATGCCAGAGGTTTGCTAGCACTCCATCAATCTTTCCCCCACTTGCCAATTTACGCCAGCGAAGTGACAGCGCGACTGCTACCGCTCAACTGGCCACAACTGGCTCAGCAGCCAGAGTCCCGGTTCTGTCAGGGACTGCCCTGGCAGTCGCCGCTCGAAGTGCGCCCAGGACTGAGCGTGCAGTTGTTCCCGTCGGGTCATTTGCCCGGAGCTGCGACTGTGCTGCTGACTTATGCAGCCCCGCACCGCACCTACACAGTGGTTTACACCGGCGACTTTTTCCTGTCCAATTCTCGTTTGGTGGAAGGTTTGCCCCTGGGAGAACTCAGGGGCATGAAGCCGGATGTGTTAATTTTGGAAGGCAGTTACGGCACGGCCCGCCACCCTCACCGCCGACAACTGGAAAATCAGTTAGCCGATCGCATCCACCGCGCCATCGCCGACGGGTACTCCGTACTGCTGCCCGCGCCGGCCCTTGGTTTGGGCCAAGAAATGCTGATGCTGCTCCGCAGTCACCACTACTTTACTGGCCGCGACTTGGATATTTGGGTAGACGGCACTGTCGCCGACGGGTGCGACGCTTATCTAGAACTGTTACCCCAATTTCCCACCGCCGTCCAAAATTTTGCTCTGCACCAACCTTTGTTTTGGGACGAAAGGGTGAAGCCCCGCGTCCGCCGGCTGTCTCCCGAACAGCGCCCCGGATTGGGAGCCACGCCCTGTATTGTGATTACAGACAAGTTAGCTGATTTGGCTTTGTATGTTGCCGATGGCACAAATCCTTGGATTTTGCTCGCCCCTCAAAAACCAGGATATCCCGTCACCGACTGGCTGGGCAACAGGCCCCAATTTGGAGTCACAACTGTCGAAACTTATCTGCTAGCCGAACACTGCGACGGGCCGGGGACTACCCAACTCATCCACAATTTGCGTCCCCAGCACGTAATTTTAGTCCACGGTTCCCCGGCATATTTAGCTGACTTGGCTAACTTGGACGAGCTGCGAAACCGCTACCAGTTGCACACTCCGGCGGCCGGAACACTGGTCGAATTGCCGATCGGGGAAATGTTTTTGCAGCCCGCTATCCCAGAAACTAACTATGAGGGAGAACTCAGCGAATTAGGGACAGAGGTAGCAATTAGCTTGCCGAGTCCGATTACAGCCGATCCTCGGTGGGCCAATTTTGCCGATACCGGTTTGGTAGAAGCGCGCTGGCAAGGCGAAGAACTGGTACTGCGGGGCATCTCCCAGCGGGAACTCCTTTTTCAAGGCAGCGCCGTTCAGGCAAACCTCGAATGCTGCGGCAATTGCCAGCACTACCGCAGCCAGCGCTGTTGGAACCAGTCCAGTGCTTTGTTTGGCTTTAAAGTAACCCCCGACGGTTTCTGTCCCGTGTTTAAAGCGATACCGGAGTCCGAACTTTTCCTAGAAGATGGGGAAACAGACGGCCAATAAGCTGTCGGGTACCTCGAAACCAGCCCGCAGGCAAAGAAAACAAAAGAACAGTCCTGGACGCACCCAGACAAAAAACCCGGTTTAAGCAGGGGTAAGCTGTCGCGTATTGAATTTTTAACTACCAGCCGGGAAGTCCCTCGGTATATTTAAAGGGGATTAATCTGAGCGCTGCGCGAAGTACCCCGTTGGG